>JAGPVK010000188.1 GCA_018067055.1 Sphingomonadales bacterium
GGGGGGAATGTCAAGCGGGATTGGTTTGGGTAATCATTACGACATGAGATTGAGGACTGTTACAACTGCGGCTCAAATTGCTCCAAGTGTCGCTTCTATCTTGCTTGCAGCATCTCTGAATTCAGGAAATGTTGCTCCGTCTCGGTAATATTTAAATACTATACCGTTCATTCTTACATAGACATTGCTACTGAACGAGCACCCATTTGTAGCATAAGAAAAGTCATACGCGCGCGGTGCGAAATCACTCAAGACGTTGAGTGCCAGGCCGTTCAGGGTGAAGTTTATGTTGGTGTTTAGAGTGGGATCATCTGGCACACCAAATTTCATTTTTAATGCTGGAATTTTGGACTCGTATTCTTTACTATCGAAAATGTAATACTCCACCGCTTCCTTGTGGTCAGCTTTTTGATATTCCCTTATTGGAAGCGGCTTTATGGCTCTTTTCAACAGAACCCGTAAGACATCAAAATCATCGGTTATCAGAGCGTCACAACTGTCGGGCTTGACGATTTTTTTTGAGCGGCGCTTAAAGAATTGTAGAGATGGACCCGTGCAGTGCACCAGCTGCCAACCATCGGCTTCAATTGCGCTAATAACCTGCTGTGAACTGATGCATCGAAACTCTGGCGACAATGGCGGGATTCTGGCAAGAGATTCAATTCCCATTGGCAGGTAGCGATACCATTCTCCTGGCTGCGTCCGCTTTACGAGTTCATCCCGAATCTCTGATTTGTAAATGGGTGCATCAGCCAATTGGACTTGATCATCAGGCGCTATCCGATCACTTTTCTCCGCCTGTCCATCATGCGAAGCTCCCGACGATACCGTGATCAAGGGTGATGCAAGTTCATCTTCAGATGTCTGCGCAATCGATCGCTTTGATTCGTCAGATTGTCCTGTGCAACCGAGAACAGACAGAAATGCCAAAGGGATAAAATTCTTCATTCGGCCAACGGCCTCTCTTGATATGCGCGTCAAGCTTATCTTGACATTGCGCAGTTGGAATTTCGAAATCACGCCCCCCCAGCCCCAATCTCCTTCAGCGCCGCCTGTCTTTTTTGGAGAGAGTGACGGCGGCGGGGGGAATGTCAAGCGGGATTGGTTTGGAATGATGGGGGAAAATAGGCATCCGTTAAAATGTCGGTGGAATAAAGTTGGACCGCTTGGGGATTGTTGCAGCTGTCACAGTAATGGCCGGTTCAACGACAAAAGACTGCTTGCACCCGTCGACAACATTCCATCCGCCGAAACCCGGAAAAACTGTCACGCCATGCTGGACGAAACCTGTATCGCAGCGTAACTTGATCCAGATGGCGTCCGGGAATCCCGGAGCGCTTCTGAGCGGAGCCGAGTCAGGACCTGGCGACGGGGACCGAGACGGAATTGGTTGCGTAACGGCGAGGGTAAAGCAGTGGCACGAAATTTCTTGAACAGCATTCGCTTACTGGAAGATCGGCTCGATAGCGAACTGGAGAGAGACGCGAGTCCGTTGGGTCGGATAATTGGCCGGATCGCTCTGGTGATTTCCGGCGCTGTCCTGGGGTTAGTGCTGATCGTCGTGGGAATCTCCCGGAACGACCAGGCGACCATTGCTTTCGAAGCCGGGACCGTCACCGCAGCAAGCTTCGCGCCGCCTGATGAGAGCGAAATTCCGGAGGGACCGCTGGGCGATGCCATCATCCGCGGCAAGGCGATATTCGACAATCCCGGCGTGAATGCTGCCGCCTATGTCGGAAACGCCATGGCATGTAAAAATTGCCATTTGGATTCCGGGCGGCGCGCCGGCAGTTCGCCGATGTGGTCAGCCTGGGGCAAATATCCGCAGTATCGCAACAAGAACAAGTCGATCAATACGATGGAAGACCGGATCATGGGATGCTTCCGCTATTCGATGAACGCGCCCGCCAGTGCTTCCGGCGCCCCGCCTCCAGCCGGGTCCGATATTTACCGCGACCTCCAGACTTATTTCCACTGGCTCGCCACTGGCGCACCGACCGGAAAGGACATGGTCGGCTCCGGCTATCCTGAACTGGAATTGACATCCACTGGTTACGATCCTCAGCGGGGTGCGCCATTATATGACCAATATTGCAGCGGCTGCCATGGGCCCGAGGGCCAGGGCGCAATCCAGCCTGACGGCACGGTTGTCTATCCGCCTTTGTGGGGCAATGAGAGTTACAACTGGGGCGCAGGAATGGCCCGCGTCGACCTGGCTGCCAGGTTCATCAAGGCAAATATGCCCTTCGACAGGCCCGGAACCCTGACCAGCCAGGAAGCGTGGGACATTGCAGCGTTCATCGACAGTCAGGAGCGACCGCGGGACCCGCGACAGACCGGCAGTATCGAAGACAACGCCAAACGCAGCTTCGCCGGGCAAGAAAGCTTCTACGGCAAGATTGTTGACGGTCATCAACTGGGCTCCGGCGGCGGCGCGCGATAGGCGGCTATCATGAATTACGGGGTCGCGGTGACCACGCATTGCCACCATAAGCCCCTCCTCCTCCGCAGAGGGGCTTCAATAGCCCGTTCTCTCGCTAGCCTCCAAGCTTCCTGAGTACCCGCCAGGCCAGCGCCTTCGCCCGATTCCGCGCCGGAAATCGTCCCGGTGCCCCGGGGTTCAACCCCCGCTTCCGCAACCAGCCGTTAAACGCCCGCGCGTCAGCCTCTGCAAAGCTCCAGTCGCTGCGCCAGGTAATCGACAGCGAGATGCTCGGTTCCGGCCCGACCTTGACGAAATGCGGCGCCATGACCGGGACAAAGATCGCCTTGCCAGGGGTCAGATGGTGGCGCGTGCCCTCGGCCTCGAATTCATCCTGCCAGACCAGATTGCGATGGCCACCGAGATGATAGCCTTCGTGAATTTCATCGGGCGCATAACGAGCGTTACCGGCCGGAAAAGTGGTCATCCATTTTTCGCCACGCAGCTGCAGCAGGATATTATGTTCCGGGTCGAAATGATAAGGCGTCACCGCACCGGGCGAGGAAACGAAGATGAAACCCTGCGGCTTGAGCATCTGGCCGGTCTTGGCCTCCAATATCGGCCGGATTTCGGCGAGCAGCGATTGCAATAACGCCTCATATTCCGGCATCTGCTCGATATTCTTGAGCACCGCCCAGCTCGCAGCGCTATCGATCATCCGGATCGTGTCACCGATGGTCATGCCATTGTCGGGCACATCCTCCGGCTTGATGCCAACGGGAAGATCGCCCGGATTATATTCGACGCTGCTTGCCGGCAGCGCCGTGCCCAGCTCGGCCAGCGCATCCAGAGTCAGCAGCTCGTGCGATGCCATCTGGTGATCGAGCAGCCCCGCCTGTTCGGGATAGCAGCTATCGAATTGCCGCCGGCTATCGTCGCCAAAAACATGTGGACGAAAGCTGTCCTTGCTGGAAATCTGGTTCA
>JAGPVK010000463.1 GCA_018067055.1 Sphingomonadales bacterium
GCAATTGCCGGTCGAAAGCTGCATCATTCATACCGATATTCCCGGCCTCGCAATCTTGCCAGCCGGTGATCAGACCAATGCCGATACCGAATATCTGGCCTCAGCAAGGACCGAGCAGGTGCTCAACCGGCTGACCCAGAATAATCCCCATCGCATCGTGATTTTTGATTCACCACCGGCTTTGTCGGCATCGCCGGCCTCTGTTCTGGCGACCCATGTCGGCCAGGTGCTGATGGTCGTGAAAGCCGACGAAACCACCGAATCTGCCCTGCGCGATGCGCTCAGTCTGATGGGCGGATGTGAACATATCCAACTCCTCCTGAATGGCACGAAATTCTCGCCAACAGGGCGGCGCTTTGGATCCTATTATGGATATGGAGAGTAAGCCATGACCCCGTATTTGACCAGAAATGTCCTGAAATATGGAGCGGCAATGCTGCCGCTGCTGGGACTGGTCGCGCCTGCAGCGGAGGCTCGCGAACGCAAGGCAGAAGTGGCCCCCTATATCGAGATTCAGCAAGTATTGGTCGCCGATCTGAAAGACGGCAGCGATGTCCTGACCTATACGTCGGTCGCTGCGGGAATCGAAACTTCGATCCAGACGCGCGGTGCCGAAGCCCAATTGAACGTGCGTTACGAGCGCCGCTTTTTCTATCAGGACAATCTGGGTGACGATGATGTCATCACTGGTCTGGCTCGTGGCAGCGTGCAGCTGGTTCCCAATCTCTTGTCTTTGGAAGCAGGCGGCATTGCAACCCGCAGCCGTGTCGATTTGCGCGGCGCGGCGCCATCCAACACGGTAGGCAATATCGACAATGTCACGCAGGTCTATTCGGTTTATGCCGGTCCAAACCTGTCGACCCAAGTGGGGGCGCTGGATGTTAATGCCAATTATCGGGTGGGATATACCAAGATAGAAAACAACTCGACCGGGGTCTTGCCACCAGGTCAGATTCCGATCGATATTTTCGACGATAGTGTGAGCCACTCGGCCGGTGTCAGCGTTGGCATGCAGCCGGGCGACCTTCCCTTTGGCTGGTCCGTTAGCGGGGGCTGGGAACGCGAAGATGGCAGCCAGCTTGATCAGCGCTTTGAAGGAAAATATGCGCGCGCCGATGTGACCGTTCCGGTCTCGTCGGATCTGGCGCTGGTCGGCGGTGTTGGTTATGAAGACATCGAGATTTCAGAACGTGATGCGGTGCGCGATATCAACGGCGATCCGGTCATCGGCAATGACGGCCGCCTGGTAACCGATGAGACCTCGCCCCGCCTGCTGTCTTATGATCAGGACGGGATTTTCTGGGATGTCGGGGTGCTGTGGCGGCCAAGTCGGCGCACCTCGCTCGAGGCGCGTGTCGGTCAACGCTATGGCAGCGAAACCTATTTCGGAAGCTTCAGCTATCAGCCCAACCAGAATACCGGGTTGAATATTTCCGTCTATGATACCGTTTCCGGTTTCGGCAACTTGCTCAACGACAATCTGGCGAGCCTGGGCACCAGTTTTTCCAGCACCCGTAATCCGCTGAGTGGCGAACTGAATGGCTGTGCCTTCGGTCAGACGAGCAGCCTCTGCTTCAACGATGTGCTGCAGTCGGCGGCGTCTTCTTCCTTCCGTGCGCGCGGTCTCAACGGGCAGCTCACATATAATACGGGCGGATGGAATAGCGGGCTCGGCGTGGGCTATGCCCGCCGCAGCTATTTCGCCTCACCATTGGGTGCGGATGCCGCAGTGAACGGACTGGTTGATCAAAATTATTATGCGAATCTGTCGGTTGGCCGGGCACTCGATACCTATTCCAGTTTCGATGCCAATGTTTACGCCAACCTGCTGGACAGCGGTTTTGTTGATGCACCCAACGTCTTTGGGCTCGGTGCCAATGCGGCTTA
>JAGPVK010000186.1 GCA_018067055.1 Sphingomonadales bacterium
GGCCTTGAACTTGTCGGGCGGGCAGCTGTCCTCGAGGCTGCACCCCGCATCCATGTCCGGCAGCACGACAATCTTCTCCGGCGACAGGATTTTCGCGGTTTCGGCCATGAATTTCACGCCGCAGAAGGCGATCACATCGGCATCGGTTTCCGCCGCCTTGCGCGACAGCTCGAGACTGTCACCGACAAAATCGGCGATGTCCTGAATTTCCGGCTTCTGGTAATAATGAGCGAGGATGATCGCGTTGCGCTCCTTGCGCAGCCGGTTGATCTCCTCGATCAAATCAAGACCGGAAAGATTCTTGGACTGTACTGACATTTTATGCGCTCCTGGTACCTCATTCAGCCGCAACTCCGCGCCTGTACAGTCTAGATATGTCCTCTAGACGGTCGCTGCAACCGATTCCGCAAAACTTGCCAGCGGCGGCCACAAGGCCAGAGATGCGACCGCGACATGCACCGCGACGACGATGACCGCAATGGCGGCCGTAGCCGGATGAACCTGCCCCAGGGCGCGACGGTCATGCCGGGCGATCACTGCCACAAAGCCGAGCTGGACCAGCATGATCACCCACTCCCCCCAGTCACCCATCAGGGGCAAGGGCAGCAAGCGCCCGAAGGCCGGCTCCAGAATTATAATGGTTGCACCGAACATCAGCCTACGATGCCACTGGGTATGCCGCCGCTTGGTGATCGCCCAGATAATCATCGCCAGGAAAACCAGAGCTTCAACATAGACCAGCGCCAGGAAATAAGGTCCACTGAAGAACGGCGGCTGCCGACCGAGTGCGACTGCCATATATCCGGTGAAGCAGGTCAGCGTGACAACGACAAAGGCCGCAACCAGACTGAACCAGCCAAGTCGGCGGTGATTTTTGATGGCACCGCGCTGGATCAGCACGTTCTGGCCAACAAAGAGGCCCAGCCACAGCAGCATCATGATCCCGTGCAGATGGACCCAGACCGGTGCTGCCGAAATATCGACAATACCCCGCGCCGCAAATTGCGCGAAGCCGAATATGATGATCAAGGCCAGAATTGCCGAAAATTTTGTAAAAAAACTCTGGTCTGCGAAAAAACTGCTCTCATCCCCGCGAAGCGGTGATGCAGCATTTGGAACTTTCACCATGGTCCCATCCCCCGATTCTTTCCAAAACCGACCCGCCCGTATCAATAGCAGATAAATCTGTTCAAAAATATCCAGATAATTGACGGCCCCTGCTATCAGATCGCGGGCATCCCGTGATCAATTGCTGATCCGGAATTTAACAATCCGGTCGGTCACTTTCTGCGCTTCATCCATGCCGCCCAATATATAATAGTCCTGACCGGCCTTGGCGAGGCCGCGATGGTCCATGCTCGGTTCGGCCAGCCGCCCCAGTTCCTGCCAGCTGTCGCTTTTCAGATCATAGGCAAAAAAGCCGCCCGACGGTTTGGCCGGCACCCCGTCATAGCCAATCCCGTCATAATTATAGGGATTGTCGCCGCCACCGGCAAAAATCACCCTTTGACCGGCTGCATCGCCGATCGCCGCCATCCGGTAGCGTGCGGGACCAGCATGGGCATCAACCCCGCGCCAAGTGATCTGGGTGGGATTTTTCGGATCAATATCGCCGCGCCAGCTCAGCTTCGCCGGGACAAATTTGCGTTTGCCATCAGCCAGAACCGTCGCCACGCCATCGCTGACAATGATGCTGTCTCCGGCAATCCCGCCGGCATGGCCGAACACCGGTGTGCCGGGAAACGGCGTCGCCTCGGTCCAGGCGCCGGTCTGCGTATCAAACAGCTGCACGACGCTGACATTGCCTTCATCGTGCCAGCCGGAGATCAGATAGATGAAGCGGTTCTGATAGGGCACGACAAGCGCATCATCGACCGGGGTCGGCATATCAGCCTTTTGCTCATAGCGACCGGTGGCCGGGTCAAACACAAAGACCTCCGGCGTGGAAATCTCGTCGCCATTGGCGGCGACGGTATAGCCACCGAAAATATAGATTTTGCCAGCAACGGTAACCGCCGCGCTGGCCAGCCGCCCTTCCGTTACCGGCACAGAGGCGATGATCTTGCAGGATTCTGTCGCAATCACACAGGCAAAAGCGGCGTTGCTGGTATCTTTCCAGCTCTTGCCCGCTTTCAGGCCGTTGAAGCTGTACAAGGTCGGTCCGTCCGGGCCATCGGCTACCGCCACCGCATTGTTGCTGATCGGTTCCGGCAGGGCAAAACTGGCGGTCTGCGAAAGCGGTTCCGGTTGCGCGCTCCGTTCACATCCGGTCAGCATCAGCAGCATCGCTGCAACGCTCATGATCGGCAATTTCATTCCGCCTCTTCCCTCTTCTTCTGCTGCTCTGCGAGCACATCCCTGATCGGCCGCGAATAGTCCCACCGTTCCTTGTAGCGGCTGCGCTCGTAAGGGAAAAAGGCGTCAATTTTCGCTTCGACGCCAGCGGCTTGCAGCGGCACCGCAAAATTGTGTCTGACCGCCCGGCGCGCGGCTTCCCGGGCCAATCGTATCTGCACCGGATTCTGTGCCTGCCTGGCCAGTTCCTCGACACCCTTTTTGCGGTTGACCTGATCGAGGACATTCTCTGCATCGGTCAGGGCCATCAGGATGCCGCCATCATCATAGGTCTGGATCTGCTCGATATGCGCCTCGGGCCGGGCAATCTCGATCGCCGGAATCTCGACATAAAGCGTGTCGTCGCGGGCGTCCCAGCGGACATTGTCCGGCTTGAGCTTGGCCATATCCAGTTCGTAGCGCACCGTACCCGGCATGATCAGGGTCTTGCGCGCCGACAGACCGAGCTTGGTCAGGGTGGTGGTGACGGTGGCATTATAGCTGGCGGTAAATACCGTCAGCCGATTCTGTTCCTGCATATTGCTCAGGCTGGCATTGGCAATCGAGACCGGGTCGGGGCTAATACTGCTCTCGACGCGAGCAAACAGCATCCATGCCATAATGATGATCAGGATCAGAAACCCGCCAATGATGGCAAATGGCAGCCAGACCCGCCAGGAAGGAAGGCTGTTCATCCGTCCATGCTCCAAACCTCTCCCGATTGCGCAACCAGTCCGCGATCCAGCAGATCGATCAGATGCGCG
The DNA here is from genome assembly GCA_018067055.1 of Sphingomonadales bacterium. Taxonomy (GTDB): domain Bacteria; phylum Pseudomonadota; class Alphaproteobacteria; order Sphingomonadales; family Sphingomonadaceae; genus Parasphingorhabdus. Next base: position 3,099 of record JAGPVK010000186.1, read on the forward strand.
CGCACCGACTGGCCAGCAGCGCCGGTCAGGCGGGGATCGAGCCCCTTGTACATTTGCGGTACCATCTCGGTGATGGCAGCAGGGCCAGTTTCCAGCAATTTCAATATCTGCCGCTCGCGCTGCTTGCGATGACCCATCATGCCGCGGACCAGCTGGCGCGGATTGGTGACTTTCTTGCCGTGGGCCGGATAATATATCTTGTCTTCGCGTTCATAAAGCTTCTGCAGACTCGCCATATAGTCGGCCATATTGCCATCAGGCGGCATGATGACGCTGGTCGACCAGGCCATGACATGGTCGCCGGTGAACAGCGCACCGGATTCCTGCACGGCCAGGCAGAGATGATTGGAGGTGTGGCCCGGTGTCGCCACCGCTTCGATGGTCCAGCCATCGCCCGGCACAGTCTCGCCATCGACCAATATGCGGTCCGGTTTATAGTTCTTGTCAAAGCTTTCATCCGCACGCGGCGCGTCGGTTTCGATGACCAGCGGCGCGCAGCCGATGATCGGCGCGCCGGTGCGAGCCGCCAAGGGCGCCGCCGCCGGGCTGTGGTCGCGATGAGTATGCGTGCACATGATCGCGCTGATCCGCGCGTCGCCAACCGCTGCCAGAATCGCCTCGATATGCGCTTCATTGGCCGGCCCGGGGTCGATTACCGCCCGGTCCGACTTGTTGCCGACAATATAGGTCTGGGTACCGGTATAGGTATAGGGGCTGGGGTTGCCAGCGAGCACACGGCCGACCAGCGGTTCCATCTGCTCGCACAGACCGGTGGGATATAGCGAAGGGTCAAAGTCCATGGTCCTGATGTGGCATATCCAGCCCATAAAACAACCATGAAAAAGGGCGGTCCGTCAAACGAACCGCCCCTATGCCCCGTTTTAAAACGGCTTCCCGGTTCAAGTCATCGAGAGCTGCGCCTTCACTTTGGCGATGCTGTGATCGATTTCCTTGATTTTTCTGTCCTTATCAATCTTGCTATCCTTGCACTTCACTGTATCGGCGCGCTCTTTTTTCAGCCCTTGCAACGCCGCGTCGAGGATCGCCGTCTTGTCGATCTTGACTTCAAACCCGCCGCAGCCGGCAACCACGGCCCAGGCCTGACTAGCGAGGCCGTTCTTGCCTCCCATGGCGATCTGCTTGTTCATGGCGGTACAATCGGGACCATTCACCTTGTTGTTGCGAGAATTGGATAGGTTCGGGCCAGAACGGGATGTGGCGCTGGAGGTGGCGTCCGATATGGATTTTTGGACCGTATAGAATATCGAGGAAATGCGCACGGCTGGCGCGGCCTCCTCTGCTGCTTCGCGCTGCGCTTGCCACGCTTCCTGCTGCGCTTCTCTGGCTTCGGCCATGGCCTCACGCCTGGCTTCCCGGGCTTCCTGCAGCGCTTCACGAACCGCTTGATCGGCTTCCCGCAGTTCTTGCTGCACTTCCCTCTTGGTCTGGGCGATTTCCCATTCGACCTCGTTCGTGGTCGAGCGCACATGCTTGCTGTCCGAGCGATGTGCGCGCAACGCCTTGTCTGCCTCAAGCCGGGATTTTTCGGCTTCCTTGACCATTGCGCGAATTTCTTTTTCGCTCAACTCCTTGTCGGTGCGCAAAATGATGGTCCTGCCATTATATTTGATCTTGTGGACATAGTCGTCGGCGGGATCATAATTTTTGCGACCGTTGAGCATGGTAATGTTGGTCACGTCGCCCGTTGCTGCAGGAGCGGAAGGAGCCAGCGGCGCTTCCGGTGCAGAAGGGGCTTTGGGAGCCAAAGGAGCTGCGGTTGCCAGTGGTGCGTCGGGAACGGACGGTTCTGCGGGTGCCGCCGCTTCGGCATAGGTGATGGTCGCGGTCAGCGGCAGGGCGACCACGGTACCGATTGCTATCAATGCTCCACCCAGTCTCCGGCGGAAGGTCGATTTTTCCGATTGTCCCAGCATTTTAAGGCGACCCTTGATCTTGTCCTTCTGGTTCAGCGGACTGGCAAGACCGAGCCGGTGTCCGGATGCCGACTTGGCGATGGTCCGGCCATATACGGCCCGGACGTCGCGGCCGCTTTGCGCCAAAACCCGCGCATCACAGGCGGTCTCCTGATCCTGCCGAAAGGCGATCCAGGCGAACCAGGCGATCGGGTTGAACCAGTGCAGCGACAATATCGAAAGGCCGACGAAATTGGCTGCCAGATCACCCGATTCATGGTGAGCAATCTCATGCTCCAGTGCCAGTTCCCGTTCGCGCGGCGCATAGTCGCGGAAAAAATTGGTCGGAACTGCGATATATTTCTCGAACAGGCCAAAAGCGAGTGGTCCAGCCACGGCTGCCGTCTCGAGGATTTTGATATTGCCGTGGCGACCAATCAAATGGCCGTCGGCCACGATATCTTCCCGAAACTGCAGATAGGAGGCGAGCTTGCTGATGAACAGCAGCCCCGCTCCCCCGAGCCACAGGATCAGCGCAATCATCATCCAGTCAAGCGACGCCAGTGCAGAAAAGGCGCTGGCTTGGGCCGGCACGGCAGCGACCAGGTCGGAACCAACGGTCGCCGGCACAAAGGCCATCATCGGCTCAACCTGAGCCGGCGCCTCCAGGGTAATCGTTGGCATGAACAGGCGCGCCACCGGCAATATCCACAACAGATAAGCGATGCGCGCCCCGAAAAAATGGCCCACCGGCTTGCGAATTGCCAGCACCAGCAGCAGCAGCAAGGTCATCGAAAACATGGTATCCCAAATCCATTGGTTCAATTCGCCGCTCATTTTTTCAACTCCCTTAAAAGCTCTTCGATTTCGCGGATGTCTTCGGCGCTCAGTTCATCGGCCTCGGCCAGATGCGCAACCAATGGCATCACTTTTCCCCCGAAAAGTCGATCCACAAAATTTCGTGATACGCCGGTGAGATAGGCATCCCGTTCAACCAGCGGAGAATAGAGAAAACGACGACCATCGCGCTCGGTGCCGACCACCGCTTTTGCGGCCAGCCGGGACAACAGGGTCTTGACGGTCTGCAGCGACCAGTCCTTTTCCTGGACCACCTGGTCCGCGACTTCGGTTGCGGTCAGGGGAGCGCGTTTCCACAGGACTTCCATGACAGCATGTTCGGCATCGCTAATGCGCTCGGTCACGGTGATTGTCCCTCCATCAAGAATCGTCAGTGACTACATGTGTAGTTTCATCGACCACGGATGTAAACATTGAAATTGCCAGTTGATGTCGTTGGTGGACGGTCCATGGTCGTTAGTCGAAAAACCGAGCGTGTCGAAATTTCTTACAATTTTACAACGATTAACAGTATCTAAACCATCCAAGCCACTGAAATGAATAGGTTTTGAAAAACTGGCACGGCCAGTGCAAAGCTATCAGCATAATCAATGCTTCACACCCAAAGCCTCCTTTCAGGAGCACAGAATGAGGGGGACAATCGACTGGTCTCTGTTGTCCCCTCTCATTAAAGTTTCGACAAAGCTTACCC
>JAGPVK010000223.1 GCA_018067055.1 Sphingomonadales bacterium
TAACAACCGTCGGCTATTCGGTCCCATCGGATACATCACACCCGCAGAAGCAGAGGAGGTATTCTATGCAAATCTAAACACACTCGATAAAGTAGCCTGACGTTGAACAAAGCACCCTCCGGTAAAATCGGGGCGGTTCAAACTGCCAAATGGTTGATCGCATCTTCCTGACCGCGAGCGAGGTCAGAAATCTTGATGTTCATATCGCGCAGAAAAGGTCCTGTGCGATTGTCAGCATGAAATGCTGCAAGGCGAGCGGCAAACCCCAGTAGGGATTCATCATTTTCGAACGCCAGTTGAGGGAAAAGTACAGTCATGTCGATGTCTCCCTCAAAGCGGCTTATGAAGCTGGGTGAGATCGATTTCCGCCCAACGCGGTGCCAAGAAAACATTTTTGCCCGGGACGACACCCTCATTCATCCCCCATGACTCGGCAAAATGCTGAACGGTGAGTGCTGTGTCGCCATTCAGAATAGCGGCCTCCAGCGCTGCATGAATGTTCTCGATGCACCGACCGAACCGGCCCCGACTGGCGTACACGAGACGGTCGATCAAATCATTTTCATCAGGCGCAACCAGTTCCACTTTTTCGCAGAATGCCTTGATGATCCCGCGAAACATCTTGTCGTGTGTTGAGGCTGAAATTTCCGGCAAGGTAACCTTGGAATAGCGGCGCTTCACCTGATCATCGTAAGATGCCATCTCCCAGAGCTTATCAACTCCGGTCAGAACAAGGATCACGGCGCCCTCCCCCTGCATGATCGACTTCAACATCTTCAGGATGTCTTCGATCGCCTTTCCCGCCCGGAAGAGATCATGCGCTTCATCAATCCAGAGAACGACGGTTCCGAGCAACTTCAACCGAGTGCGTACGAGCGACCAAATATCCCATTCTTTGCGTGCATTTGATACGCTTGGATAACCGGTTTCACGCAAGATCTCGAGGCCGAGGCTCTTAAGCGTCGCAGGACTCGGAACGCGCACCCCAACCCATGGCTTGCACGTAGGATCATCGCTCTGCAAAGCTGGATGGTTGTTCAGTACATGATGAACCAGAGATGTCTTACCTCCTCCGGCTCCTTCGATCAAAATCACGCCATGTGTATCCCCGGTCGCAGTGAATTTGCGAGGCTTTGCGATCAATAGCCCCACGGCGTCGCGTTGGAACTGCCTATCCAAGTGTGTTTCGAAGATTTGGTCGCGCGCCGTCGTGATATATTTTGCACGAAGTGCGTCGATTGCTGAAATTGACTGCTGTGAAGCGAAAGTGTCTTTAGCCATGAAGTTTGGGCTCCTTAAACGGTTTCCGGTTCCGGCTGCTGCTCTGCTGGAGACTGTAAGCATCGGTCCGTAACGAGAATTTGCGTTCACCCTTCTCGCAACGGAAAGAAGATTACGTTACGTCAACTTGTTTCTTCGCTTTAGTTGGCCCGTTAGCGCCCTGTCGCAAAAAACGCCACGCAGCTCATTGTGCTCTTTTGGGTGCACAAGAATGCTCAGATCCTCCTTATCAATTCATCCCCAACACCATTCCAAATGTCGGCGTGCTGTCCTTTTCTCGGCATGCTGATCAATGGCTGCTACCGACGACGACATTGGCCCTTTTGCTCGAGGACGAAGCACTTTTCATGTGAAAGATCGCGCAGCGAGCCGCGCCACAAATTTCAGTATTGCTGAGCTTTTCGCCAGGCCCTGACGAGCCGCGCGCTATCCGGTCCTGCACGATGTGGGGCGGGATGCCTTTCAAGGTTTTCGTAGACCATATCGAGCGCCAAACCGGAAAACTGTGCAAAGGATACGTCGTGATAGTCTTCAATCTTCGGCATGGTCGCGTGTCCGCTTGCGCGTAGTAACCGTGAGAGCCAGCGCCGGTCGAACTCCGGCGCATCGGACACAGGTATTTTTCCTTCCAGGAGAGGGAGCAAATCTTCGACGACCGCCGATACAGTAGGTGCGTCGAGTAAATCTTCGAACACAATGCCATGGACGGCACCACTCTGCGTTGACCAATCGGAAAAGCTCCAACGCGCCGCGGGCCGGATCAATGAGGTCCAGGTTTGAACGTCCCCATTCTTCAGCCAAGACAGGCCAATTTCTATTGGCCAACTCTGCGGCGTAAGACTTGATGCTTCAAAGTCCAAGGCTGCGTATGCTTCGATGTCAGTAGCTTTTTTCATATCGTGTCTCGCCTCATGCAAGCTGCATCGGCAACGACATTGGCCGTCTTTGTCTGAAAAGAAGAAGAAATATAAATCTCAGCATCCCCGACGTGAAATTGCCGCAGTTTAACTCAACAGATATCCTAATCTGTTGGACTTGAGCTGCAACTTCCGGTGGATGCAACATCCGCGAGAGTGTTGAAATGGGCGGAAACCGGCCATTCGCCGCAAATGCGAGCCGGACACGCCACAAACATGGAAGCCGACATTCACAAGACTTCGGAATCGCGCGTTGCTCTGCGCTGCCGCAAGGCCGCTCCGAGCCCTCTTGACTGTAATTCTGCGATGCTGCGAATCGCCGCTTTCTTGTATCGGCACAAACCTTCCGTAAATTCCTGCGATTTGACCAGGAGTTGCGAAAGGATCAAATGACACGCAATTCGGGTGCTTCAAGGACGAGCGTCTTTGCCAACAGACCATTCTCTAAACTAAATACTCCCGGCTATATGGAATTAGGCGACAACTGAAAGTTTAGCGCTCCCACTTGAAAGCTGAGCATATAGCAACTTAGTGCTGCGGAAGAGGCTATCGAGCCGCGTATCCCGTGCGCGCCAATCTTGCGATACAGGCATTAAATAATATGGTTTTTCTTCAGCTTATTTTCGGATTTGCCCTTCTGGTTGCGGGAGGCGAAGCTTTGGTACGCGGTGCTGTGTCTGTCGCTGCTCGGTTTGGCGTATCGCCTCTTCTCATCGGCCTGACGCTTGTTGGGTTCGGAACCTCGACGCCAGAACTGGTGACGAGTTTGCAGGCCGCCTTCGGCGGTTTTCCCGGTATCGCTGTCGGGAATGTTGTCGGGTCAAATGTCGCAAACATTCTGTTGATCCTCGGTGTGGCGGCGGTGATAATGCCCTTGGCTATCGATTCCGTCGCGTTTCGTCGTGACGGGACGGCGCTTGCGATCGCGACCACTCTCGCGGTCGGCGTGATCCTATTCGGGTCACTTGATCGGTGGATGGGCGGCGTCCTGATCGTCGCGTTGCTGGCCTATCTCTGGATCGCTTATCGCAGCGATAGCACTGCCGTCGCCGCGCACAGCGCTCAAGTCACTCCCGATACCACGCCCATCCCTGGACCGGTTTGGATCGCAATCGCTCTCGCGGTCGGCGGTATTGTGGTGACCATCCTGGGAGCCCGGCTGACGGTCGACGCGGCAGTCACAGTCGCGCTCCTTTGGGGCATGAGCGAGACTGTCGTGGGGCTGACAATCGTGGCTGTGGGCACCTCGCTGCCCGAACTGGTGACGTCTGTGATGGCAGCGCTGCGCCGTGAATCCGGTATCGCGTTCGGCAATGTCGTCGGGTCGAACATCTACAATATTCTCGGGATCTTAGGTGTCACAGCACTGGCCCGGCCGATCCCGATTCCGCCACAGATCGCACAGCTCGACGTTTGGGTAATGTCGGCAGCCACGCTGGCGCTGATTATTGCAGTCATGGCGTGGCAACAGATTGGGCGGGTGACCGGCATCTTATTTCTTGGAGCCTATGCCGCTTACACCGGATGGCTTGTTGCAGCCGCATGACCCAAAGCACCCCCTCGGCTTTGACTTCAGGCCAAAACTCCCCTCCTTTATCAAGAAAGAAGTGACATATGGGCACCATTGACCGCCTCTTCGTCCCGACGATTGCGGGCGTTCTGACGCTTACCTTCGCGCTCGCGGCTGTGGCGCAGGAAGGCGAGCGGCTTACGGATGTCAGGGTTCTTGGCAACTGCGAAGACTGTGTGTTCGGGGGACAGGATTTCTCTGACCGCAAGCTGACGGGCATCAACTTCGTCTCCGCGCAGCTGAGCGATATCAGCTTTGACCGGACCGCTATGAACATCGCGATTTTCGAAGGCGCTGACCTGCGTGGTGTGAGCTTCATCGATACAGACCTCAGCGGTGCCAGTTTTGTAGGAACGCGCCTCGAAGATGTGATGTTTGACGGCGCAGACCTGAGGGGCGCTATCTTTGAGGGGGCAATTCTGGTCCGCACGGACATGCAAACGGCTCGGCTTTGCAACACTCAGCTTCCTGACGACGTCATGGACAATTCGGATTGCAATTGAGCGGATCGCTTCCCTTCAAGCCTAATGATGGCAGTGAATTGGACAGGAAGCTATCGGCGGTCCTCCGCGAGCTCGCGTCCGCTCACAGCGAGCGCATATCGCTCAACGATCTGATCGTCATGCTGGGTGATCGCAGCTTCGTGCCGCTGCTTATCATCTTTGCTTTGCCAAACCTGTTTTTCTTCGTTCCGGGGGCGTCAGTGATCACTGGACCCCCGCTCATATTTGTCGCAGCACAACTTGTTCTCGGACGCGCCGCTGTCTGGCTGCCGAACTTTCTGGGAAAGCGGTCAATCGAGCATCAGGCATTTGCGCGGATCGTCACGCGTGCCTTGCCTTGGATCGAATGGGTGGAAAGATTGGCACATCCCCGTTTCTGGGTTCTGTCACGACGAGCGGCCGATCTTACCGTCGGTATCGCGTGTCTCGTGATGGCGATTTTCATGTTCCTGCCTATCCCTTTCGGAAACACGCTGCCAGCGCTGTCGGTCATCATGTTGGCCCTGAGCTTGGGCGAACGCGATGGGCTGTGGCTTGTCGGAGGGTTTATCGTCAGCCTCGCGTCGTTTGCGGTCGTTGCCGCTATTTTCGCTGCCGGAGCTTTCGCCATGCTGAACTTCTTTTGATTTTTACCGACTGGCAAAAACGCGCCCGGACAGCGAAACATCCTCATTCATCTATTGAAGCTTTTCCGGCCAATAGCCACTTTAGTCATGCGAGCCGGGCCCCTCTGACGGATGATGCATTGCAAGCATCTGCCGTGATGTCGGATCGCTCCCCCGAAGGGGAGTGGACTAACCGATGCTCGCCATCCAAAGCATCAAAAAGCCGCTTTCCTTCAGGGTCACACCGAAGGAGTAATCAATGGAAAGATCTGTTCCACCACGCGACTACGTAGCAACCGACGGGCGTCAATACGACGTAGGACTACGCAAGTATCTGACAGGCGTATTTACCTACATGAGCGGCGGGTTGGTGTTGTCGGCGCTGGTTGCATTTGCTGTGGCAAATTTCGCCCTGGTCACAGCCTTCATCTTTGGCACACCGCTTAAATGGGTCGCAATCTTCGCACCACTGGCGTTGGTGATGTTCGCCTCATTCCGTTTTGACCGGTTGTCCGTCGGTGCCCTACGAGGTCTCTTCTGGGGGTTTGCAGCATTGATGGGCGTGTCGTTGGCCAGCGCGCTGCTGGTTTTCACAGGCACGAGCATTGTCACGGCGTTCCTGAGCGCGTCAATCATTTTTCTGACGATGGCCCTGTGGGGCTACACGACGAAACGCAACCTGTCCGGCTGGGGTAGCTTCCTGGTGATCGGCCTGATCGGTATCATCGGTGCCTCGATTATCAACCTGTTCTTGGCATCTGGCGCACTGGCCATGGCCGTCTCTGTCATCGGGGTGATCGTCTTCACTGGCCTAACTGCCTGGGACATGCAGCGCCTTCGGAACGAGTATCTGGCGTATCACGAGGCAGGTGGGATGTCTGCCACAGCTGATCTCGGGAAACTACAGATCATGGGGGCACTCTCTCTCTATCTTAATCTTATCAACCTGTTTCAGATGCTTTTGAGCCTTTTTGGCCAACGGCAGGAAGGATAATCAATCATGCGAACTCAAGAAACTGTCTCGGCCATGCTGTGCCCCGTTTGCCAGACCGGGCTGTCGATGTCTGACCGGAGCGGGGTGGAAATTGATTTCTGTCCTTCTTGCAGGGGTGTCTGGCTTGATCGCGGGGAACTCGACAAGATCATCGAGCGCTCCACTGCGCCGGCAGCGCGAGAGATGGAACCTCAAAGGAGCTCCGACCGACGCGGAGAACGCGGCGGGCTTATGGGGATGGCTTCATCGCTCCTGAAAGGTGATGACGACCGCTACGGTGACCGACGCCGGGATGACCAGTATGATGACGATGACCGCTACGAAAAACGACGGCGGAAAAAATCGATCTTCTCGGAATTTTTCGACTAACCACCTTTTGAACACCGCCTTCGAAAGGAGGCGGTGTGCTACGTTGTAGTTCATCCACGATAGATTTCCTTAGGGTCGGTATGCCAACCCGGCTAATCCAGCCGGACACTCTTTGCTTGGAATAATGTGAGGAAGCCACCATGTGGCAAGAAATCTGGACGGCCGTCATAGTCGAATTTTCCGACATTCCCGATCTGGCCACCATGACGCGCATTGTGCTGCGCCTGGTGCTGGCCGCAATTCTGGGGGGTGTCATCGGATATGAACGCGAGCGCAAGGCAAGCAGTGCCGGTGTAAGAACCCATATGCTGGTTGCCGTCGGTGCCGCGCTTTTCGTTATTGGCCCACTTCAAGCCGGTATGGAAATTTCGGACATGTCGCGTGTGTTGCAAGGTATCGTTCAGGGCGTCGGCTTTTTGGCAGCTGGAGCAATTCTTGTCCGTGCCGGGCAGCAAAAAATACTCGGGCTGACCACAGCAGCAAATATCTGGGTGACTGCAGGAATTGGAGTAGTCGTCGGGCTTGGTCTCGAAGCAACCGCGATCCTTTCAACGGTTATCGTGTTGACCATTTTAGCTGTTGTGCCCTTCATTGTGCAGGCATCCGATCACGACGATATCACGCAAAAGTAGAACGTCATTCTGATTATTGCTCCTAACCACTGACCCAGGATCATTCGCGTAGTGTGCGGCTAAGGTTAACGTTGAGTGATGTCTGCAAAGATACAGACGAATTTGTGACTTCACATTAGCTTGCCTACTGTCGCATTGTTTTTTATCCGGCGCGTGTCACCAGAACTTTGTCGATGCGACGACCATCCAAATCAACGACTTCAATTGACCAGTTCTGTAAATCAAATCGCTCCGCAACCATTGGCAATCTGCCAAATTTCTCAAGGATAAACCCGGCTGCCGTCTCGTAATCACGATCATCCTCGAGCTCGAGCGTTAGCAGATCGGCGAATTCGTCCACAGGCATCCAGCCTGCTATGAGGTACGACCCGTCGGCACGGATGACGACTTTAGGTTCATCAGTTTCGCTGTCCGGAAATTCGCCGGTTATGGCCTCCAGAACGTCCATCGGCGTAATGACACCTTCGAAATGGCCGTACTCGTCATAGACCAGCACCATATGCGCCGGTGCTGTGCGCAACCTGTCAATAACCTCCAGCGCGCTTTGTCCACCCTGGACGACCGGCGCTTCACGCAGCAATGCGCGGAAATCGAAGGGCTCGTTCATCAGGGCGGGCCCCAGAATATCACGCGTCATTAACACGCCGATGATGTCGTCTGGATTGCTATCCTGGACCGGCAGTCTGGACCGGCTCATCCCGCGCAGCTCTTTGAGAATCTGCGCCTTGCTGATGGATGCGTCGAGCGTCTCGACCTCGTGGCGCGGCGTCATTAGTCCGCGTGCGTTACGGTCAGCCACGCGCATCACGCCCGCGATCATCCCGCTTTCGGAGCGATGCATGGCACCGGTGCTTTCGGCTTCCGCGATGATTAGGCGCACTTCCTCATCGCTTACCTTGCGCGACTGAGCGCCGGACTGACCCAGTAGGCGCAATACTACTTTGCCGGACCAATCAAGCACCCAGATCAGCGGTGCCGCGGCGCGCGCGATGAGCCCCATCATCGGAGCCATGCGGGCGGCGACCTTTTCGGGCGCACGCAAGGCGATCTGTTTTGGAACAAGTTCGCCCACGATCAGCGACAGGTAGGTGATCGCTACAACTACGGACGCCACACCGAGCGGTTGCGCGAGATTCGCCGCTAAACCCACTTCAATTAACCCTGCGGACAAACGCGAACCCAGTGTCGCGCCCGAGAAAGCCCCCGCCAGCACCCCTATAAGCGTGATCCCGACCTGAACACTGGACAGGAACCTGCCGGGGTCCTGTGCAAGTGAGATTGCGATGGCAGCACCCTTGCTGCCCTTATCGGCCATTAGCTTCAATCGTGCGGTGCGAGCAGAGACGATGGCAAGTTCAGACATCGCAAGCGCGCCATTGATCAGCGTGAGCAGAATGACGACTGAAATTTCTAAGACCATTTTCTCCAACTTTTTGCCAGACAGTTCCGGAATCCATCTCGCCAGTCTCGTGTAAATACCACGATGCGGGACAATCAAGCAGCGTGTTTATTTCGAAAGAACCTAAATGCGCTGCCGATGACATCCCAAAGGTCTAATAGTCGAGCGTAGCGGTGTTCGCGTACGGCGAAGGGCTTGTCGCCGGGATCGGAATGCTCGACTTCAAGCGTTTCGATCAAGCGCATGAGACGCCGACGGTGAATGCCATGACAACTTTGGATCGGATAGGCCAGTGCTCCTGCAAACGCGGCAAAGACCGACCCGATCATGACAGGAATCGCGACACTTGCGGCGAGAAGTCCCGGCGATGAGCCCTGTGGGGAATATGTCGTACCAAAGGCCTCAGATGGGCTGTGCCAACGGAAACTGCGCAATCGCAGTGGTCCGAGCCACCGCATTCGCAACGTCGGGTGCCATCGAGATCATGCCGGGGGCCAGAGCTTGGAACACCAACGCGCCCACGGCCAGCGTTGCGATGGCCGTGGTCATCTCTACCACCGCCGACGTGTTCCCGCATAAACTCTAAGCGCACCCGCGATCCGCTGACCGAGAACCTGCACCTCTGCCACTTCAGTACGTTCTCGGATCAGTTCGCGAAACTGGGGGGCCGCAAGAACAGAGCGCGCCAGCGCACCGGCATCATGTGCCGCTGATCACTGTGGCAGAGGGAGGTCCAGAAGGTCAGTCGCAATCAGCGCCTCTACCCTGCGCGAGACCGCGATGGGCAGCAGGATACGCCGCGCTGCGAGCAAGCTGGCAGTTGCTGCAGTATCAGTACAAGGACGGCTACAGCAGCGCGTTGATCGGCGCGCGCAGGACATCCCAGCCAATCGCAGCGCTGTGAAGATGCAAGGTTACTGACCAGGTAAAGTGGTGATTGATGAACCCGCCAACGCTGGCCCGTCGGTCCAAAAAAACGTATGGCTGTTCGTCATGCCGGTGGCATAGTCTTTTGACGTCGGGTTTGACGGTGAGGTTATGGCCCCCTTCGTTTCTGTGCTGATGCGATCTTCGTTTTCTCAGGGACGCTATCTTTTCCCTTCCTCAGATACTGACCTACAGATCATGCCGCCACAGCATTCCTTCAAGGTTTGCTGCTTAGAATATTTGTGCGTCTTCTCCATTCGAAAATTATCTTTATGAGGCACTTGCAAGCGCCCTATCGCATCCACAATTTTACGTGAAGGGCAGATTACTTGCCCTCGGAGAACAACGATTTGGATTATGTATACCTGTTTATCGGATTGATAGGTCTGTTCTTCGGTGGCGAGGCGCTGGTGCGTGGCAGCGTCGGCATCGCCCGGCGTATGGCGATCCCGCCGCTGCTGATAGGTCTGACGGTTGTGGGCTTCGGCACGTCAACGCCTGAACTTCTGGTTTCAGTCGATGCAGCCTTGCGCGGTGTTCCAGATATTGCGTTGGGCAACATCGTCGGCTCCAACATCGCCAACATCCTGCTGATCGTCGGCATTTCTGCGCTGGTCTGGCCAATAAAGGTCATGGGTGCGACCCTTAGGCGTGACACGGCGGTCATGATGGCCGCGGCACTTTTACTGGTCCCGATTTTCGCCTTTGGTCAGATGTCGCGGCTGTCCGGGCTGGTTTTGTTTGCCAGCTTGATGGCCTATCTTGTCTGGGCGTATCTCAAGCCGGGTGAGGCAGAAGCAGAGGACGAGAGACTGCAACCTCCGGCCTCGGCCCTTGTTTCGGTGCTATGGGTCCTCGGCGGCCTTGTCGCGTTGATGGTTGGCGCGCGGTTCCTGGTGGACGGCGCGGTGTCGATCGCGCGCGGATACGGCATTTCGGAGGCGTTTATCGGCCTGACCATTGTTGCCGTTGGCACATCTCTGCCGGAACTGGCCACGTCTCTGATCGCAGCCTTCCGCCGCCAGTCCGAAATCGCCATCGGCAATATCATCGGATCGAACATCTTTAACGTTCTGGGCATTCTTGGCGTCACCGCTTTAGTCGCGCCGATCCCGGTGGCGTCGCGCTTCCTGACCTTCGACCTTCCAGTGATGATTGCCGTGTCGCTGGTGCTAACCGGGCTTCTGCTTGCTCGGCCGGTGATCGGGCGCGGCGTTGGGGTCGTGATGCTGACGGGCTACTTCGCCTATGTGTGGGCTGCTCAGGGATGAAAATGGGGCTTGGCCAAGCCGCAAGGAGGATGGCGGCGATTGTGTCGCGGCTTTTCCTTGTACTGACGGTAGGTTTTTTTGGGGCGTATCATGTCGGCGCAGAACGAACTGCCACGCACAATGGCCACGTTGCGGTACCTGAGACCGCAATTGCACCGTTCATCCTGACAGCGCAAACCCACCTCATCCGCGAGTCAATGCCTGAAGGCGACACACCTCAGGCCACCGCGCCACGATCAGAAACTCCTAAGCCACGACAAACTTTGGCGAGTGTTCCGCGGCAACCTTTTGCAACTGTTCCTACTTCTGTAATCAATGTCTTGCCACCGGTCCGGGGGCCGCCTGCGGTCTGACATTTCGACGTCAGACCAAATACTCAGGCACCTAAGGATATCGAAAATGCGCCGACCAGCATGGGTCGTGATGACCTATGCCGTTCTTCTGCTTCTGGCAGTTGTGACGGCCCTCCCGAACTTTCTTTCCAAAGACATCCGCGACACGCTGCCGCCTTGGGCAACCAGTCAAACGGTCTCACTCGGCCTTGATCTGCAGGGGGGCGCGCATCTGCTGCTGGCCGTCGATCGCGCGGATCTGGCGACCGCGCGCCTTCAGGATTTGCGTCAGATACTTGTATCAGAGATGCGCACGTTGAACCTTAACCCGGCAACGATCCGGGCCGACGTCACCTCATTGTCCGCTCCAGCGAACGAAGCGCTACTGACGGCTCTGAAGGCGGCGGCGTCTGCCACCACTCAGCCCGGTATCCCACCGGACTTCACCGTCGACCTTTCTGGTGACATAATCAGGTTGTCCCTGACTGCATCCGGCCTTGACCGAGCGGCAAGCGACGCTGCCGATGCCAGTCTTGAAGTGATCCGCCACCGGGTCGATCAGGTCGGCGTCTCCGAGCCGGTGATCAGCCGGGTTGGCGATGACCGCATCCTTGTCCAGATGCCGGGCGTAGAGAACCCGGCCCAGTTGCGCACACTGCTGGGATCGACCGCGAAGATGAGTTTCCAGATGGTCGCACCGGGGCCGGGACCGAGCGCCACGCTGCTGCCGCTTCGGGACGGCTCCGGCGACATTCCGGTTTATGACGATGTCGCTCTGTCGGGTGATCGGCTGGACGCGGCGGCCTCGGGGTTCGAACCCGACACCGGCCAGCCAATGGTCACTTTTAATTTCGACCGACAGGGTGTTGCGGCCTTCGCCGAAATCACTGCCGCCAATATCGGTCAGAGGTTTGCGGTCGTGCTGGATGGCGAGGTTTTGACCGCTCCGGTCATCCAGCAGGCCATTCCGGGTGGTCAGGGCCAGATCACCGGCGACTTTACGCTCGAAGAGGCGCAGACGCTGGCTGTGCTGCTGACGTCGGGTGCACTGCCTGCATCTCTCGAAGTGATTGAGGAACGCAGCGTGGGCGCTGCGCTTGGTGCGGATTCCATTCGCGCCGGGTTGGTCACGGGTGCCGTCGGTCTGGCGCTTGTGGTCGCGATTATGGTCGGGCTTTATGGGGCTTGGGGCCTTCTGGCCAGCGCCATCCTTGGACTGAACGTGATGCTTACGCTGACCGCTTTGGGACTTCTTGGTGCCACACTGACATTGCCTGGGATTGCGGGGATCATCCTGTGCTTTGGCATCGCTGTGGACAGCAACATCCTGATCTTTAGCCGTATCCGTGAAGAAACGGCCAAGGGATCGATTGCGATCAAGGCGCTGACGCTTGGTTATGGGCGGGCCTGGGCGACAATCCTTGATGCCAACATCACCACGCTTCTGGCGATGGTATTGCTGTTCATGTTTGGTGCCGGTGCTATCCGGGGATTTGCCGTCACGATGAGCTTTGGCATCGTCATCTCGATGTTCACGGCCGTCGCGCTGATGCGGTTCATGATGGAAACGCTGGTGCGTCGCCGCAAACTCAAGCGGCTCGACATCGCGCCGCTGTTCGGTGGCGTGCCAGCGCCGGGGAAACTGCCCTTCATGCGGCGCGGACGCCTGGCGCTTGTGATATCGGCAGTGCTGTCTGTGGGGTCGCTCGGTTTGCTCGTGATGCCCGGGCCGAATCTTGGAATTGATTTTACGGGTGGGGTGCAGATGGTCCTACGCTCGGACGCGCCCGTCCCGTTGTCCGAGCTGCGTGCCGCCATCGCGCAACAGGTTCCGGGCGACGCGAGCCTGCAGGCCTTCGGCGACCCCAATGAGGTGCTGATCCGAGTGCAGGGAGAGGTCGGACAGGCCACGGTTGCCGCTGTCGAACGTGCTGCAGCAGACGTGATCCTTGATGCGGTGTTCAACCAGATCGACCTTGTCGGCCCGACGATCAGTGGCGAGCTGGCAACCACCGGCCTGCTGGCGCTTGGCCTCGCCGTACTGGCGATGCTGGCCTATATCTGGGTCCGGTTCGAGTGGTATTTTGCCGCTGGGGCCATTGCTGTGCTGTTCCTCGACGTCACCAAGACCTTCGGCGTCATCGCCCTGATGGGATGGGAGGTGAACCTAACCACCATCGTCGCCCTACTGACGCTGATCGGCTATTCGGTCAACGACAAGGTCGTGGTATATGACCGGATCCGCGAACACCTTGCAGGCGGCAGTGAAGAACCCTTGGCGGATGTCATCGACCGCAGCCTCAATCAGGTTCTGGCACGGTGCATCTTCACCTCTGGCACGACGCTCGCAGCGATTGTGCCGATGGCGATCTGGGGCGGGCCAGCGGTATCCGGATTTGCCTGGCCGATGATTGCGGGCGTGACCATTGCCACCGCGTCTTCGTTGTTTGTGGCGGGGCCGGTCCTTGCTTGGCTCGCGCAGCGCAAAAAGGTTGCGGCTATGCAGGATGCCCTGAGCAATCAGGCCTGAAAGCGACCATCGCCGGGGGCGCAATCCCCCGGCGAGATACCTCCTATTGCGGTCGACGGAGCAATGTCACGCTGACCGTTTCTTGCAGCTGAGTGTATGATCAAAAAACAAGGATGCGGTTCAAGTCGAGAAAATCTGAACCCGCGTCGCCACTGGCCCAACGGAGCCTTAACACATCATGGCAATCGACCTTTTGACACTGGCTCCTTACGCTGCCGTAATCTTGTTCATCGGCGTATTCACAGCCTTTGTCATGGAACTGCGATCCCCAGATGTTATCGCCTTTTGCGGGGCGGCCGCAGCTCTTGCCATTGGACTTGTCAAGCCGACCGATGTTCTGGACGCGCTCGCTAATCCTGCACCTGCAACCATCGGCGCGATGTTCGTCCTCAGCGCGGCCCTTGTCCGGACTGGCGTACTTGAGGCCCTCAGCAATGTCCTTGGTCGATATGCATCGACCCGTCCGTTCCTGACACTCGCGCTGTTCTTCAGTGCCGCCGCCGGGGCCTCGATGTTTATGAACAACACACCGGTGGTCATCGTGCTGATCCCGGTGGTGATCACCCTTGCGCGTCAGATGAAGATTGCGGCTTCGCACCTTCTTATCCCGCTGTCCTACATGGTCATTCTTGGCGGAACCTGTTCGCTGATCGGGACCTCGACGAACCTGCTGGTGGATGGCGTTGCGCGCGATCTGGGGATGGCACCGTTCAGTCTGTTCGAGATCGCGCCTGTCGGAATCGTTGTCACCGTCGTTGGTGGAGTTTTTCTGGTAATCGCCGCCCCGCGCCTTCTCGCTGTGCGACAGACGGTTGGAGAGGTTCAGTCCAAGCGCGACGGGCGCACCTGGCTGGTCGAGTTGTTTATTCCCGCAGGCTCGCCATTGATCGGCAAGACTGTGCTGGAAGTTGACGCTTTCAAGAATGCCGGAAGTCGGGTCGTTGATCTTGTCAGTGGAGACCTTTCCCTGCGCACAACTCTTGCCACATCGACGGTGGCGGCTGGCGATGTCGTGGTTGTGAAGACCACAGATACCGAGATTATGGGTTTTCGCGACGGCGCAGCCGTGGGCAACACCGTTCTGGGCACCGAGCCGTCGACCGCGAGACGAACCTCTGTGGTAGAGGTTTTAATCGGCCCAAATTCGAAAGCGCTGCACAGAATGGTCGGGCGTTTGCAGTGGCGTCGTCGTTTTGGGGTCTATCCGGTCGCACTCCACCGAAAGGGAGCAGCGGTCGACATGCGCCTTGCGATGATGAAATTGGAGGTCGGGGATACTTTACTACTTGACGGTGCGCCGGAAGACATCGCGCGGCTTACCGATGAAGAACAATTGATCGAACTGTCCTTGGTCACCTCTCGTAGTTTTCGCCGCAAGAAAGCCCCCATTGCGATCGCCACCATGGTTGCCGTCGTCGTTTTGGCGGCTCTGAATGTGGCGCCAATCTTGACCCTTGCGCTGATCGGGGTCGCTGTGGTTTTGCTGACAAACTGCATTGACGCGGATGAAGGTGTGGGCGCGATTGATGGCCGGTTGCTGTTGTTGATCGTCTCGATGCTGACATTGGGGAGTGCATTGGACAATTCGGGCGCGCTTGCGCTGATTGTGGCCAAGGTTTCACCGCTGCTGTCGACGGTCCAACCTATCGTCGCCCTTGCGCTGGTCTATGCCCTGACGTCGATCCTGACGGAACTTGTCACCAACAATGCCGTCGCGGTCCTGCTGGCACCAATCGCAGCTGGTGTGGCCATTCAACTTGGCCTTGACCCGCGCCCTTTCGTTGTGGCCGTGATGTTCGGCGCAAGCGCAAGTTTTGCGACGCCAATCGGTTATCAGACCAATACGCTTGTCTACAACGCCGGAGGGTACAAGTTCACCGATTTCCTAAAAGTTGGTGTTCCAATGAACATTATCATTGGGTCAGCAACCGTTGTTCTGATCCCGCTCATTTGGCCACTGATGCCCTAAAAGCTGCGAGCTTTAACTGGGTGTCGGAACAACGAGGTGAAAAAGACTTTCCTGCATCGACACAACAGCGCTTTTGTACTCACGAAGTCGTTGAAATTCAAAGTGCCTCAGCCACCTAAATCGATTGATGGATTCCAACGGAAAAAAACTAAAGGAAATGAAGTGCAGGGATAGTCCCTGACTAATTCATATGAAGGTGGAACAGCATCTGCCGGATTGGCAAAACCGGAAGGCTTGGTTGGCGGAGAATGGTACCCAAGTTGAGTGCCTATAGGGCCCAATGCTCCGGGACCCCCAGGCGATCAGTGAAGGGAAGCGTCTCGACAGAAATCGTGTTTTTCAACGCGAATTAGCCTTTAGCTCGGAGTAAAGTGCAACGATCTCCGTCTTCGCGACTGAGGCTTGCCCCGCCGTTCTGGCTTTGACTTCAGAAAAGTCGATCTCCCGGAAGAGTGCGAGTTGCTCTTGAACAGGTATATTTGCGCGTATGAAGTAGTGTGTTGTTTCGACAAGATTTTCAAAATTCTCTTTAACCGCGCCTGCACGAGAGCCAACCCGCTGAACAGCGAAGTCTGCGTCAGCTCGCGCAACGAACTTGAAATCCGGATGTTCAGTTCGCAATTTAATTTTAGGTCGCAGATTCTCACTTCGCTGCCAAACCTGGAAGACGCAAGGAACTGGGTGGCTTTTACCCTCAAACGTAAAGCTATCGCATTCAAGCACGCGCTTCTCAAGGAGATGGAATTGAGGAGCAAGGCGATTTTGGATGCTGACCTTCTCAAAGGTGCGCGGAACAATGAACGCTATCTGGTCGGCGAACGTTACCGCGTGATTGAAAAACTGGATTGCGAGGCAGCAGCTCCTTCCGAAAGGCGGGTTGCCAATTACGATAGCAGGCGTGCGGCGCTCAAGTTTCAAGAAATCTTGTTGCGCTATCCTCGGGTCTTCGGGCAGTAGGTCGTAGGCCAGCGTGCGCGACGGCAGGAAGTCGAGGAACGCCCCTGCGCCGGCGCTTGGCTCCAAGATGTCAGTTTTCGTCGTGTTCAGATTTATACCTGTCCAACTTTCGAAGTCAGCTACACACTGGCGTGCTATCTCCGGCTTCGTGTAAAATTTGTCGAGATTTCGCGACAGCTCTTTACTG
>JAGPVK010000231.1 GCA_018067055.1 Sphingomonadales bacterium
GGGATCTCATCACGACTTCACCGGTCGATACGCCGTCATGGGGCAATATATTGCCATCGGCATCGACCACCATGTTCTGACCATTGGCGATCGCATCCGGGTCCTGGTCAAAGGCATGAACCTTCGCGCCTGCCTTGAGCATAGCGGCGCTGTAGCCACCGGCACCAAAGGTGCCATCGACATGCGTTTCGCCAGGGGTAATGGCAAGCGCTTCGATGACTTCAGCAAGCAGGACAGGAACATGGGCGGCGGCAGCGAGGGTCATTTCTGTTTCCCTCCACTTTTCTGGCCGGCTTCTTTCAAAAGATGTTCGACCAGTCGGCGATCAACCGGAACGTCATCGGTGGTGTCGAGCAACGTCTGCGGATTCCACAGACAAAAGGTCGTGCCGATGCCGTGAAACAGGACATGGCCGTCGAGATTGCCAATCTCCATCAGATGCGGTGGCAGGATGAAGCGGCCGCTGGCGTCGAAGCTCAGGTCCTGCAGCGAAGAGAATTTGCGGGCACCGGCGGCGTCCTTGTCAAACGAATCGCCGCGCGTGATTGCGGCTTCCCATTGCCGTTCAATCTCGGTGAGCATGTCGGCTTTGCGACTGAGGCCAAAGCCGACCAGACAATCCCATTTTTCATGTGTGCCGAGGCAGAGGGTCCGGCCGTCGCTGCTTTCAACCAGATTTTTGCGCAGGAATGCGGGTACGGACAGCCGACCCTTGTCGTCTATCGCCGATATTGCAGAGCCTGAATATGCAAATGCACCTGACACAGCGAAAATCCCCAATCCGAACCGGGGGCAATAATCTCCCCGATCCAGAAGCGCGCGCGCCAGCGCTCTTCCGGAAGCAGAATCCCGGACAGGAAGAATACCCCGATAACGGATGAGGGTTATCAGGGGAACGATGGGGTGGAAAGGGGTGATGTTGGGATATTACGGGCAACAATAATTAAGTTACTGAAATATTAAGATTATAATTTTCCCCTCCTGAACCCGATAATGCGATATTCGCGCCCAATCTCTGAAACGCTCCGAAAGATGCTCATGGCTTGCCACCGGATGATTCCATTTGCTCTTGCACGAGAGAATCGACGAACCGCACCGCATCGCTTTCCCGGGGAGACTGGCTGGCTTCGTCCGGCCACAGCGCGGCATTGAGAAAATCAGCATCGGCCACGATTGTCGCCTGCCCCTTGCCGATTGAACATCGCGCCACGAAACCCGCCTCGCCGATATTGCAGCGCACGTCGGAACTTGCTTCCGGCGCGAGCGGTTCGAATTTTCCAACCCCGCGAGTGGCGAAGGAATATTCGCCAAAACGCAGATTCGTGACCGTTGCGCCATTTTCACTGGCGGCGACAAGTTCCAGCCCCCAATGACCGAGCAGCGGCGAGAGCAAGCCGGTGACCAGCGGACGCCGCGGATCAGCGAACGACAGGTCGGACGGCCAGGCCAGATCCGGATCGGTGAGGATTATGACCGCGCCGCCGGCACGAACCCAGCCATCGAGATCGGCCAGATCGGCGGGACTCATCGCACGCGGCTGGGCGAGGATGATCATATCCGGATTTTCACCAGCGAGATTTTCCAGACTGTCGACCGCGACGATATCATATTGACCCTGCCAGTAGCGGTAGATCGGCGCTGGCTCCGTATCACCAGAGAGGATCGATTCCATCGACGCGCCCTCCCCCCAGACCAGCGGCAGGCTGGTCATCAGCTGGATGCTGGTTGCCGGTTGCGAACGATCTGTCGGGGAATCAGGGGCGGTGCACTGCGCCAGAGCCAGTGATACCAGCAGCGCCGACGGCAGCGTCTGCCAAAAACCGGGCAACTAGCGCCGCTCCCGGTCCATCGGCGCATCAAGATTCGGATCGGGCTTCAGATCCGGCACGGTCTGTCCGGGCAGATTTGCGGTTGGCTTTTGACTTTCCGACTTGCCCGCTTTCGATTCCGGGGCCGGCGTGATGCCCAGTTCTGCCAGCGGTTCGGATGGCTTTCCTTCCGGATTACTGGCCAGCGGTGGCGCAACGCCGGTGCCGTCGCCCTGCATTTCCTCGATCACCGTCTGCTCATCGCTGGCGCGCTGGATCACAAAATTGGCGACGCTGACCAGCAACAGCACCGCGGCGAGACCGACGACGCCGACCTGAATCCGCTGCATCGTGTCCTGACGGCTATTATTCTGTGGTTTCTTATGCATGCTGGTCCAGCCACGGGAAGACGGGCAGCCCCTTTTCCCTGAGCCAGGCGGCGTTGTAGAGCGAGGACAGATAGCGGAAGCCGGTATCGCACAGGATCGTCGCGATCCGGCTGCCAGGCCCCAGTTCCTTGCCAAGCGCGATTGCGCCGGCGACATTGATGCCCGATGACAGGCCAAGGCACAGCCCCTCGTCCATCAGCAACCGTTCGACCCAGGCGAGCCCTTCCTCATCGGAAATCCTATATTGCCGGTCGATTGGCGCATCTTCCAGATTGCCGGTAATCCGGCCCTGGCCGATACCCTCGGCGACGCTATTGCCCTCCGACTTGAGTTCGCCATGGGCATAATATTCGTAGAGCGCCGCGCCGTGCGGATCGGACAAGGCGATGGTCACATTCTCGTCCTTGGCCTTCAGCCCCATGCCGACGCCGGCCAGCGTACCGCCGGTGCCGACGGCGCAGGTGAAGCCATCGATCTTGCCATCCATCTGGTTCCAGATTTCTTCCGCCGTCGTCTCGATATGAGCGCGGCGATTGGCGACATTGTCAAACTGGTTGGCCCAGACCGCGCCTTCGGTTTCTTCGGCGATGCGCCGCGAGGTGTGCACGAAATGGCACTGACTGGAATAAGGCGCTGCCGGCACCGTGATCAATTCCGCACCAAGCGCGCGCAATGTATCCATTTTTTCCCGGCTCTGGGTTTCCGGCATGACGATGGTCGACTTATAGCCCTTGGCATTGGCGACCAGCGCGATACCGATCCCGGTATTGCCCGCCGTCCCTTCGACAATCCGTCCGCCGGGCTTGAGCAGTCCGCGTTCTTCGGCATCCTGAATGATATAGAGTGCCGCGCGGTCTTTCACCGAGGCGCCCGGATTGGCAAATTCGCACTTGCCGTAAATATCGCAACCGGCAGCTTCACTGGGGCCGGAGAGGCGGACGAGCGGGGTATTGCCGATCAATTCGAGTGTGTTTGGAATGATGTTCATACACCAATACATAGTGCGCGCGATTTCGCGCGGCAAGCTTGAAGCCTTTTTAGGGCCGATAGCCTTGCTTTAGTCGAGCGCCGACGGTCGCAAATCTGGAAAATTGTCAGTACGCAGCAACAGATTATCATGCTAGGCCGATGGAAACTTCCGGCTTGAAAAAGGGAATGATAGCATCATGCTTGAGAAAAAATATGAATGTTTCGATGTCGAGATTGAAAATGATATCGCGCATATCCGGATGAACCGTCCGGAAAAACTCAACAGCATGAACCGGGCTTTCTGGAATGATTTGCCGGAAATTGTCGAAGACATTGATATCAATGCCCGCGCGCGAGTCATTGTGATCAGTTCTACCGGAAAGCATTTCTCCGCCGGCATGGACCTCTCGGTTTTCGCGCCACAGCCGAACAATAAAATCGATGGCGCAGACAAACATGTGATCGCCGAAATGTTCCGATCCAATGTCAAGCGCATCCAACATAGTTTCAATGCGCTGGAAGAAGCCCGCATACCCGTTTTGTTTGCGCTTCACGGTGCGGTTATTGGCGGGGCAATCGACATGATCAGCGCGGGCGATATCCGCTGGTGCACCAAAGATGCTGTGTTCTGCATCCAGGAAACCAATATCGGCATGACCGCCGATGTCGGTACCTTCCCGCGCCTGCAACGCTATATCCCCGAAGGCTGGGTCAAGGAAATGGCCTATACCGGTCGCCGGATTGATGCGGCAAAGGCAAAGGAAATCGGTCTGGTCAACGATGTGTTTGAAACGCAGGAAGAATGCCTCGCCTATGTCATGGCAACCGCGAAAGAAATCGCGTCCAAATCTCCTCTGGCGGTTACCGGTTGCAAGGTCCTGATCAACTATGGCCGCGACCATGATACCGCGGACACGCTGGACTATATCGGCGTCTGGAACGCCGGCATGTTCCCGCCATCGCATATTCAGGAGGCAGTCGCTGCCATGGGCGAGAAGCGCGAACCGGACTTTCCCGATCTGCTGCCGCTCCGAACAACCCCGATGTAATTTGCCGCGCGCGATCCATTGATGATAAATTTTATATATGCCCTGATCCCGGTGGTCCTGATCACCGCGTTGGGCTGGCTGCTGGCGCACAGGAATTTTCTGGCCGCCGACGGATGGCGTGCGATCGAAAGACTGGTCTATTTCATATTTTTCCCGGCGTTGATCATCAATGTTCTGGCCAGCGCTTCTTTTGATGTTGCGCCCTGGGCACTGATATTTGTGCTGATCGGCTCGCAATTGACCCTCGCGGCACTGGGTCTGCTGGCCAGGCGGGCTGATGACGGACCGCGCAAGGGTTCGATCATCCAGTCCAATGTTCGCTGGAACACCTTCGTCGGCCTGTCCA
Organism: Sphingomonadales bacterium; assembly: GCA_018067055.1. Taxonomy (GTDB): domain Bacteria; phylum Pseudomonadota; class Alphaproteobacteria; order Sphingomonadales; family Sphingomonadaceae; genus Parasphingorhabdus. The sequence goes on from JAGPVK010000231.1 coordinate 4,562, forward strand.
TCGCCAGCGCTTTATTCGGTGAAGCCGGGCTTGCCCTGATGGCGATTGCGGTCGCGGTGCTGACGCCGACGGCCAATGTCATCTCGGTGCTGGCCCTGACCCATTTCGCCAATGATAACGGTAAGAAAAAGCCGCATGTAATGATGGATATGATCCGCAATCCGCTGATCATCGGTTGCGTGATCGGCATCGCGCTCAATCTGCTCGGCATTGCGCCCACCGGCATTGCCGAGAAGGTCCTCGACATATTGGGACAGGCGACGCTGGCGCTCGGGCTGCTCGTGGTCGGCGCAGCGGTCGATCTGGAGGCTTTCAAACGGGCGGGCCATACCACTTTGACATGGTCAGCGGTGCGATTGCTCGGCTTGCCGCTCGTGGCTCTGGCTGCCGGATTGATGCTCAACCTCGCGCCGGACAGTCTCGCGATTGTGGTAATCGCCGCTGCTACGCCGACCGCAAGCAGCGGCTATATATTGGCGCGTCAACTGGGCGGCGACGCCACTTTATCGGCCAATCTGATCGCGGTGCAGACGGTGTTTTCGGTTCTGACCATGCCCGCAATTTATGCGCTCTTTTTAATGGTCCAGCGTTGAGAAACCCGCTTCACCGCATCTAGCTCAAATCAAATTTCTCCGGCACCATTTTCGCGAGTATCTTGTCACAGCCTGCGTTGTTGCGCTGAAAACAGTCATGCGCTCTCATCGCCTGATAATGCGCGACCAGGGACGGCCAGCGGGACTGGTCGGGCAGACCAGCGAGCATATCGGTCTGGGCGATCTGGCTGGCGACCGCGATATCGGCGATGGAGATCGTGTCGCCAATGAAATGAGCGCCGCCGTCAAGCTGGGCTTCCAGATAGTCATAGAGCGGCGGCAGCTTTTCATTCCAGGTCTTGCGCGCCGTTTCGAGATCTGGCTGCTTGCGCTGGAACAGGTTGAAGACGATTGGCCGGAACAGGCCCATGCCGCCGGCCATCGCCAGCCCGGTGTCAGCATATTCCTCCAGCCACAGCGCCCGGCCATGGTCGAATGCGTCAGCAGGATAAACGGGGGGCTCAGGCTGCCTTTTCTCCAGATAGCCGCAGATCGCCGAGCTGTCGGTGAGCGTGCCTTTGGGGCCGTCTTCGGCGATATCCCGGTCGCGCAGCGAAGGAATGCGTCCCAGCGGGCTGATTTCCTTATACCAGTCCGGCATGTCCATGACACTGACATCCTCGCAATCATAGTCGAGCCCCTTGAGCGCCATCACCGCCTCGACCTTGCGCTGGAACGGGGACAGAGGCGAGCCATAGAGAAGGAGGGATGCGGTCATGGATTGGAGTCTCCGGTAGGATGGGGGTTCTAGTAAGAAAAAGTCTCGCCGACAGTGGCTTCGGACAGGGCCCATAGCTTCTCGGCATTGCCGGGATCAACCGCATAGCTGCGCACGCTGCCAGCCGGGTCTGCATCATCGACATCCGCGACATGGCAATCTTCCAGATAGACTCCGCCCTTGGCCGCAAGCTCCGGTGCAGTTGCCGCGTAGCAGGTGGTTGCAGCGCCAGCCTCGACCGTCTTGAAGGCAATGCTTTCTCCGGAATTTTCTTCCATCCGCTTGAGCAGCATCGCCATATCATCCTCGGTCAGATGGCGCCCGAGATTGGTCCGGATGCCGCCGGGATGCACGGCCAGCGCATGGACGCCCTTGCCCGCCAGCCGCTTTTCCAGGCCAACGGAAAACATGATATTGGCGGTCTTCGCCTGGCCATAAGAAAGCCATTTGTCATAGTCCCGCGCTTCGAAATGCGGGTCGTCAAAATGCACCGTATCGAAATGATGGCCACGCGAGCTGAGATTGACGATGCGGGCATCCCCACCGGCCTTCGCGGCTTTGACAAGGGCCGGCATCAGCAGATTGGTGAGCAGGAAATGGCCGATATGATTGGTGCCGAACTGCATTTCCAGCCCGTCGGACGTGGTCATATGCGGACAGGCCATCACCCCGGCATTGTTGATCAGCAGATCGATCTTGTCATGCTGGACCAGAAACGCCTTGGCGAAGGCCCGGATGCTGGCCATTTTACCAAGATCGCATTGCATCAGTTCGATCTCGGCATCGGCGACTGATGCTTTGATCGCCGCCACCGCGGCTTCGCCTTTGGCCATATCGCGCACCGGAATGACAATATGCGCGCCTTTCGCCGCCATCGCTCGCGCGGTTTCCTGGCCGAGGCCGGAGGCACCGCCGGTGATCACCACGAGCTTGCCGGTGAGATCAATGCCATCGAGCACTTCATCTGCGGTGGTGGTGGCGCCAAAATTATCGCGGGTGGTCATGGGGGCTCTCCTTTATATTGCGCGTATCATGGCCGTTTAATCGGCCGATGAAAAGTCACTATTGTTCGTTTGCGCGAGAAGAAGCGGACTCTGGAAAACCCCCCACCGGCTTGACGGATCGGGAAGCCCGGTCCTTCCGCTTCTCCCGTGCGGGAGAAGGGTGGAGAGATATGTCGCACGAAGACACAAAGCCACGAAGGCCAGACGTTTCAAACTTTCAACCTTAGTATCCTTACACAACAGAATTCTGCTCAAGCCAGATAACATTCAATGTTGCCGACCGACTGATTGCTCTTAACGGGTTTTAAGTTCCGACACGGTAAATGAGTCGAATGTCACACTTGTACATTATCCAAAACCATCTTGGTTTGATAAAAATTGGTAAAACTAGACAGCTTAAAATCCGACTTGGTCGCATTGAACGCGATGACCTTTGCACAGTGCAACTTGTTTCTCTTCATCAAGACAAAGGCGATGAAGAGCAAAAATATCTATCTCATTTTGAACCGTATAGACTCGTCGGTGAATGGCTGGATGGCCATGATCGAGCACGTAAAGACATAGCCGATCACTTATGCTCTGGTCCAGCTACACAGTGGCCTTTCCAACCCGCGAGCGATTCTAAGATCGCAAAATGGCTTGATGAAGTGGAAGCAAAGCGCAGTGCCATCAGCAAAGCAAAATTAAGCCAGAGATTCATCCGTAAAATGGAGAATTTCTATGAGCGAGACGGATCGTGGAATCTTCATTGTGATTGGAAAATCGGCCAAATAATCTGGGAATATGATGAAGAGCATTCCTACCAGACAATACCCCAGAAGATTGACAGTATCGACACGACTTTGGTATCCTTTGGCGATGTCGATCTGCGTTTCCCTCTGCCCAAATTTACGGCCAATATCTCCGATGCACTATTGACTTGGCCGGAGAGCGAACGTCCGCAACGCTGGAGTGGCACAGCTTGGGATTGTTGTATCGAAGGACTCAAGGCACGGCGCAATAACATGCTATCAAGACATTGATTATCCCTTGAAAGCCGCAGTCACTCATATTCAATCCCAACAGCATCCGCAGTCTGCTTGGCCAGCGCCCTTGCCGCATCCGAATCCGCACCGGTCGCTAGTGCCACTGCCATCCGTCGCCAGGGCCGCGTAACCGGCTTGCCGAATATCCGGACATCCACTTCCGCGCCCTTGCTGCCCAGCGCCAGCGCCTCGGCGACGCCGGTAAAGGCAAAATTCTCGCTGTCCCGGTCCGCCAGGATCACCGCGCTGGCGCTGGCCGGCGCGGTCAGCGCGATATGCGGGATCGGCAGGCCCATGATGGCGCGGGCGTGGAGGTCGAATTCGCTGAGATTCTGGCCAATTGAGGTCACCATGCCGGTGTCATGGGGCCGCGGGCTGAGTTCGGAGAAGATGACTTCGCCCTGTTTCGTGACGAAGAACTCGACCCCGAACAGGCCCCA
>JAGPVK010000248.1 GCA_018067055.1 Sphingomonadales bacterium
GAGGTTGATATTGCCGGTCGAACCCTGACGGTTCTTGGCGACGATCACGGTCGCCTTGTTGACCTTGCTTTGGTGATCGGCTTCCCATGCCGAATATTTGGCAATCTGTTCCGGCGTCGAATTGCCATCCGGCTGGTCCGGCCTGATCGCCAGATGATAATATTCATCCCGGAAAATGAACATCACGATATCGGCATCCTGCTCGATCGAACCGGATTCACGCAGATCGGAAAGCTGCGGGCGTTTGTCTTCCCGGCTCTCCACCGCACGGCTGAGCTGTGACAGCGCCATCACCGGCACCTGCAATTCCTTCGCCAGCGTCTTCAATCCACGGCTGATTTCGGAAATTTCGTTGACCCGGTTGTCGTTCGCCCGGCCCGAGCCCTGCAGCAGCTGGAGATAGTCGACAACGATCAGACCAATGCCCTGACGCCGTTGCAGCCGCCGTGCACGGGTCCGCAATGCAGCAATGGTCAGCGCCGGCGTGTCATCGATAAACAGTGGCAGATCCTGCAATTCCCGCGATGCCATGGCCAGCCGGTGCATATCGTCGCGGCTGATCGCGCCCATCCGTAATTTTTCCGAGCTGATCTCGGCCTGCTCGGACAGGATTCTGGTGGCGAGCTGATCCGCCGACATTTCGAGACTGAAAAAAGCCGTTTTGGCGCCCAGCGAATCTTCCGGCGCGATGCCATCTTCGATATCCCGGCGATAGCGGTTGGCTGCGTTGAAGGCGATATTGGTGGCGAGCGATGTCTTGCCCATGCCCGGGCGACCGGCAAGAATGAGCAAATCGCTCCGGTGCAAACCGCCCATTTTGGCGTTCACATCGGTAAGCCCAGTGGTAATCCCCGACACTTTGCCGCCGCTGTTGAAGGCGCGCTCGACATTATTCAGCGCTTCGGTCGACGCCTGCAGGAACGACCGTACACCGCCTTCCTGCGCTTCCCCTTCGGAAACCCGGTAGAGCGCGGTTTCCGCTTCCTCGATCTGCTCCTTCGGATCAACCGTTTCGCTGGTATCGAGCGCGCTTTCGACCAGCGTCCGCCCGACGCTAACCAGTTCGCGCAGCAGCGCCAGATCATAAATCTGATTGGCAAAATCGCGGGCACCGATCAATCCCGCGCCATCACCTGTCAATTTGGCGAGATAGGACGGACCACCCAGCGCCCGCATCGCCTCGTCCGCCTCAAAATAGGGTTTGAGCGTCACCGGCGTGGCCACCATATTCTTGTCGAGCAGTTTCAACGCCTGTTCGTAAATCCGGCCATGCAACGGTTCATAAAAATGTTCCGGACGCAGCCGAATCTGCACATCTTCGGCAACCCGATTGTCGATCAGCAGCGCACCCAGAAACGTCGCCTCAGCCTCGACATTGCGCGGCAGGCGCTGTCCTTCACTCTCATCATTCTGGAAACGCATCAATTCAGCCATGGCTCCTCATTCACCCTGAATCGATTCTGGGCAAGAGGCCGCACCAAAAATTTCACAAAGTCTCGGGGACAGTCCTGTGGAAAAGATGCTGCTGCGCGCTGCGCTGCAAAAACCCTTGTCCTGAGACCGGCGCTGCGGCAACAGGGCCCTATGTCCGATCCGCGCATCATTTCTGTCGAACTCGACGAAGCCACGATATTGTGGCGCAATGCCGATATCGAGCAGGAACGGCGGATCGCGATCTTCGATCTGATCGAGGAGAATTATTTCAAGCCGCTGAAACAGCATGAAGATGGCTATGCCGGACCATATCAGCTCAAGCTGAGCGTGCAGGAGGGTCGACTGGTCATCTCCATCGGACGCGAGAATGGCGAACCGCTGGAGACGCTGATCCTGGCGCTGGGTCGTTTTCGGCGCCCGATCCGCGACTATTTCGCGATTTGCGACAGCTATTATCAGGCAATCCGCAAGGCAAGCGCTGCCGAAATCGAAACCATCGACATGGCCCGGCGCGGAGTCCATGACCAGGGCGCGGAACTGCTGGTTGAACGGCTGGAAGGCAAGATCGATGTTGACTTCAAGACCGCGCGGCGGCTCTTCACTTTGATCTGCGTATTGCATATCAAGAATTGAGTGATTCTTCCGCTGCGTATCAGGGAACCAGAGTGGCCAATCGAGACCTAAGAAAAACATTGCTCAGCTTTGCCACGATTGTCGTGGTGTTGCTGGTTATCGCGTTCATATTGCGCAATATTGCGATCAGCTGGGCGCCGTCACGCGATCAATATCCGGTACAGGGCATTTCCGTCGATGAAAGCCATGGAGAAATCATTTGGCATGTGGCTGGCGCGACAGGCGTCGATTTTGCCTACATTCAAGCCACCGCAGGTGCCGAAAAACGGGATGCGAATTTCGCGGCCAATATCAAGGGAGCCCGGGAAGCCGGTATCCGCTATGGCGCCTATCACAATTATTCGCTCTGCCGGCTGGCGACCGATCAGGCGACGATATTCGTGACCACCGTGCCGCGCGGAGAATATATGCTGCCGCCGGCGGTTCGGCTGGCCTTTGACAATGATTGCGGCGACCGGCCCGGCCGCGCGCTGGTGCTCAGCGAACTCAATACGTTTCTCAACCAGATCGAATCCCACAGCGGCAAGCCTGCGATTATCGAAGTGTCACGCGAATTCGAGGAAATGTACAATATCAGCAGCGGCATCGACCGGACCTTCTGGCTCGAAGCCAATTTTTTCCCGCCCGACTATGCCACCAAACCCTGGGTGATGTGGCGCGCATCAGACATGCGCCGGATCAGCGGGGTTGACGGCCCGATAAACTGGAACGTAGTGCGACCATGATCACCGACAGGAACCCGATATGAGCATATTATCTGACCGCTGGATCCGCAATGAAGCGAAACATTCCGGCATGATCGAGCCTTTCGTCGAAGGCCAGAAGCGAGAAGGATGCATCAGCTATGGTCTGTCCTCTTATGGCTATGACGCCCGGGTATCGGACGAGTTCAAGATTTTCACCAATGTCGACAATGCGATCGTCGATCCGAAGAATTTCGCCGAAAACAGCTTCGTCGACCGCAAAACGGACTGCTGCATCATTCCACCGAACAGCTTCGCGCTTGCCCGGACGGTCGAATATTTCCGGATCCCGCGCGACGTGCTGGTGATCTGTCTCGGCAAGTCCACTTATGCCCGCTGCGGGATCATCGTAAACGTCACGCCGCTGGAACCGGAATGGGAGGGACATGTGACGCTGGAATTTTCCAATACCAGCCCCCTGCCCGCCAAAATCTATGCCAATGAGGGTGCCTGCCAGTTTCTGTTCCTCAAGGGCAATGAACCTTGCGAGACCAGCTATGCGGATCGCTCGGGCAAATATATGCGGCAAAAGGGTGTGACTCTGGCCAAACTCTAGACCATATATCTCGCAAAATATAATTGAGGAGCCGCCGAAATGTCCGAAGCACCCGAATTTGACGTCATCATCTATGGTTCGACCGGCTATACCGGGCGGCTCGTTGCCGAATATATGGTGCAGCAATATGGCGGGTCCGACAATCCGCCGAAATGGGCGATGGCGGGCCGCAGTCTCGACAAGCTCGAGGAAGTGCGCGATCTGATCGGTGCGCCAAAGGACACGCCACTGGTGATCGCCGATTCCGACGATCCGGCATCGATCGACATGATGGCCAGCCGCACCACAGTGGTGTTGACCACCGTCGGCCCCTACCAATTATATGGTGATGAAGTTGTCGCGGCCTGTGTCAGGCACGGCACCCATTATGTTGATCTGTGTGGCGAACCCGGCTGGATGCGTGCGATGATCGACGAACATCAGAAAGCAGCTGAAGAATCTGGCGCACAAATCTGTTTTTCCTGCGGTTTTGATTCGATCCCGTTCGATCTGGGTGTCCTGATGCTGCAAAAGGAAATGCAGAAGCGTTTCGGCAAGCCGGCAAGCCGCGTCCGCGGTCGCGTGCGCGCTATGGAGGGCACCTTCTCCGGCGGCACCGCAGCCAGTCTGAAGGAAACGATGAAGGCAATTGCCAAAAATCCGGGCCTCGTGAAGATATTGGGCAGCAGCTTCGGTCTCACCCCCGGCTTCAAGGGCGCCGATCAGCCGAATATGCTGATCCCGAAATATGACAAGACCATCGACAGCTGGGTCGCCCCGTTCATCATGGCACCGATCAACACCAAGAATGTCCACCGGACCAACTTCCTGCTCGACTTTCCCTATGGCGAAGATTTCAAATATGACGAAATGGTCGTCACCAGCCCGGGCGACCTCGGCAAGCAGGCCGCAGAGATGGTGGCCAAGGCCAATCCGTTCGCCGGCGACGACACGCCCAAGCCCGGCGAAGGCCCGACCAAGGAACAGCGCGAAAATGGCTATTATGATATTGTCTTCATCGGTGAAACCGCGGACGGCGAAACCGCCAGTCTCTGCGTCAAGGGCGACAAGGATCCCGGCTATGGGTCCACTTCCAAGATGATTGCGGAATCGGCACTCTGTCTTGCCCAGGACAAGATCAAGAAGGGCGGTGGAATCTGGACAGCCGGTGCACTGATGGGCAAAAAGCTGGTCTCGCGCCTGGAAGACAAGGCTGGTCTAAATTTCGTCGTGGAAAGCTAACCATTCTCAGCAACCATTCAGATCGGTTACAGCTATAATGGTGGCTGCAAGGAAAACATAATCGTCCACCCTTGAAACCCAGTTTCTCAAGACAAATTTGTTATTATCATGTTGAATCGCCTTTTACGCAAAAGAACGCCTGTTCGACCGATCGATAGTGCCGCCATCCCCGAGGGACGGCGAGTCTATGCGATTGGCGATGTCCATGGCCGCAATGATCTGCTGCAACAGTTGCTCGACAAGATCATCAAGGATGACGGACAGCGAGGCAAGGCTGACAGCGAAATCATCTTTCTGGGTGATCTGGTCGACCGCGGCCCGGACAGCGCCGGTGTGATCGACACTGCCATGCGGCTCAAGGCAACGGCTGGGAACGTCCGCTTCCTGATGGGCAATCATGAGGAAGTCTATCTGGCAGCGGCGACGGGCGATGAAAAATCGGTGCGATTTTTCAATCGCATCGGCGGCCGCGAAACGATCCTGAGCTATGAAATCAGCATGAAGGAATATATCGAACTGGATATGGTCCAGTTGGCCGAGCGTATCCCGATGCTTTTCCCCCAGGAACATGTTGATTTCATCGCCGGATTTGAAGACCAGATCATAATCGGCGACTATGCCTTTGTGCACGCTGGCATACGCCCCGGCGTCCCGCTTGCCGAGCAGCGAAAGAAGGACTTGCGCTGGATCCGCGAGGAGTTTCTCTCCCAGCAGGAAGCCCATGAGAAGATCATTGTTTACGGCCATACGATCAGCGATGAAGTCGTCGAGGCCGGAAACCGCATCGGTGTCGACACCGGTGCCTATTATTCCGACAAGCTGACCGCCCTGGCGCTGCAGGGATCGGAACGCTGGTATCTCGACACCGCGACATAAAAATGGCGGAACCATAGGGCCCCACCATATTCTTGTCTGAAAATCAGACCGTTTTTGGGTAGTGAATTACAGGCCGGTCAAGCTACTTGCGCGGTGGGAGCGGCTTCTTCTTCCATGTCACGAAGCACATAGCCCCTGCCCCATACGGTTTCGATGTAATTTTCGCCGCCGCAGGCCAGTGCCAGCTTTTTGCGCAGCTTGCAGATGAAGACGTCGATAATCTTGAGTTCGGGTTCGTCCATGCCACCGTAAAGATGGTTGAGGAACATTTCCTTGGTGAGCGTCGTTCCCTTGCGGAGGGAGAGCAGCTCGAGCATCGCATATTCCTTGCCGGTCAGATGCACACGATTGCCGTCGACTTCGACGGTCTTGGCGTCGAGATTGACCGCCAGCTTGCCGGTCCGGATGACGCTTTGCGAATGGCCTTTGGAACGGCGCACAACCGCATGAATGCGGGCAACCAGTTCATCCCGGTGGAATGGCTTGGTGACATAGTCATCGGCACCGAAACCAAAGCTGCGGACCTTGCTGTCCATTTCGCTGATACCGGAAAGAATGAGAACCGGTGTCTGCACTTTCGCCACCCGCAGCTTCTTGAGCACATCATAACCATGCATGTCTGGCAGGTTGAGATCGAGCAATATGATGTCATAATCATAGAGCTTGCCGAGATCGAGGCCCTCTTCGCCCAGATCCGTGGTGTATACGTTGAAACCCTCGGTCGTCAGCATCAGCTCAATCGCTTTTGCAGTCGTTGGTTCATCTTCAATCAGCAGCACGCGCATCAGGCAGCCCCTTTTTCTTAATTACTCGCCCCAGATCGATCACACTGCCGACCCGATGGATCATTTATTAACCATAAGATGAATGAACGTAAAAGGTTAATTTTTCCCTAAGGCAGGATTCAG
>JAGPVK010000249.1 GCA_018067055.1 Sphingomonadales bacterium
CTCGCGCTTCCAGACCTACGGATTTCGCCTGCCCGGCTTTGCCACCAGCTATATGCAGACCATTCTTGATCATGAATGGACGGCGCAATGGATGGAGGCCGCCGAGGAGGAGCCATGGGTGATCGAGCGGCTCGAGCAACCGGAAGCGGCAGAAGCCTGATCGCCCGCCGATGACCGCACCAACTGCTCTCGAACTGGCCAAGCGGCTGATCGCTCATCCCAGCATTACTCCGGCCACAGGCAGCGTGTTCGAAGAGATGGAAGCGCTGCTGCTGCCATTGGGCTTTACCGTCACCCGCTTCATTGCTGGCGAAGCGCCGGACGGTCCGGTAGAGAATCTGTTCGCCATTCGCAACGGACCCGCCGGTTCTCGCCATTTTGCCTATGCTGGCCATCTGGATGTCGTCCCGCCCGGCCAGGGCTGGCAGACCGATCCGTTCGTGCCGGAAGTGCGTGGAGATCTGCTCTACGGACGCGGCGCGGTTGACATGAAGGGCAGCATTGCGGCCTTTGTCAGCGCCCTGCACCAGTTGCCGGATGATCTGGGCACGATCAGCCTGATCATCACCGGCGACGAGGAAGGGCCCGCGCGATTCGGCACCGTTGCGTTGATGGACCTCATGGCCGAGCGAAACATTGTCCCCGATCTTTGTCTGGTTGGCGAACCGACGTCGGTCCACAAGCTGGGGGACATGATCAAGATAGGGCGGCGCGGCTCGGTCAATATGTGGATCACGGTGAACGGCATGCAGGGCCATGTCGCCTATCCGCACAATGCCGACAATCCGATCACCAAACTTGGCAAGATCCTGAGCGAAATCGATTCGCTGCAGCTCGACGATGGCACCGACTGGTTCCAGCCGAGCAATATCGAATTTACCGATCTGCATGTCGGCAACCCGGCGCACAACGTGATCCCGGCCAAGGCCGAGGGCCGCCTGTCGATCCGGTTCAACGACCGGCACACGGGAGAAAGCCTGAGCGCCATGGTCCAGGAAATTGTTGAACGACACGGAGGCGAGTTGAAGCCGATCATTTCCGGCGAACCGTTCCTGACCCCGCCCGGACAATTCTCCGACATCATCGCCGGCGCGATCCGCGAAGTGACCGGCGTCGATCCGGAACTGTCGACCTCCGGCGGAACCTCCGACGCCCGCTTTCTCGCGAAGATCATGCCGGTCGTCGAATTTGGCCTGTGCAATGCGACAATGCACAAGCTCGATGAAGCGGTGGCTATTGAGGATCTTGACCAGCTGGCCAAAATATTTGCGCTTATTGTTGCTCGCTCGCTGGCCTGACACGCCGCCGTCAGCGACGTCGCCGCAAAATGATATAGAGCGCGCCAGCTCCACCGTGCCGGGGATGGGCACGCCGCACCGCTGCTATATGCGCGTGGTGGCGCGACGCAGCCAGCCAATCAGAAATCGCCGCCCGGATCGCGCCGCGGCCGCCTTCGCGGCGACGCTCGTCATCATTGCGCGCCTTGCCGGTAATCAGCAGAATCGCGCGATGGCCTGCCGCGATGCTGAGTTCCAGTGCACCATCAAGGCGGCCATGAGCGGATGATAAAGTGTAGCCGTGCAGGTCGACGGTGACATCGGGCTGCACCATACCTTTCGTGAGCCGACGATCCCAGCCGCCATCCAGCCCATGGCGCGTCGGCACCGGCTTCTGATCGCGCAGCGGGACGGCTGCCTCCGATTTTCCGCCAAAACTCTCCGCAGTGATCGGCCCCGACAGATCGCGGGGTCGCCTGGCGACCGGAAGCTGTTCAATGCGTTTGAGACGGGTCCGGTCGAGCGGCTCGACGGTTTCGATAAACTTCTGCCAGAGCGCCTTTTCACCGGCGGTAAGGGGCCGGTCTGCCATGCTTACTGACCCGGATTTTGGCGGGCTGAAACAAGCCTGGAAACACTGCCTTTGGGCAGGAACAGCAACGCCTGTCCGTTGGATGACATGCCGCCGGCAATCTGCGCTGCCTGTTCGCCCGCACCCCAGAATGTATCGAAACGGTTGGCGCCCTTGATTGCTCCGCCGGTATCCTGGGCGACCCACAGGCCGTCAGCAATATCATGCGCCATGTCGAGAAACACCGGTGCGCCCAGTGGCACGAACATCCGGTCCGCCGCGACCGAAGTCCGCGCGACCACCGGGTGGCCCATCGCGCCCAACGGGCCGGCGCCGGTCAGTTCGGTGAAGAAGACATAGCTTTTATTCTCGCGCATGATCTGCATGCCCTCTTGCGGATGAGCCCGCAGCCATTCGACGATGCCCTGCATATTGGTCTTGCCATCGGCCAGCAGCCCGCGTTCGCGCATCAACTTGCCGATGCCGGTATAATCCTGACCATTCTGACCGGCATAGCCGATCCGCATGATCCCGCCGCCAGGTAGCGCCAGACGGCCGCTGCCCTGAATCTGCAGGAAGAACAGGTCGATATAATCCTGCGCCCAGGCAATCTCCAGCCCCTGCCCGGCGAGCGCGCCATCATCAATCTGGGCGCGATCTTCGAACGGCACCAATTTGGTCCCGTCAACCTTGCCGCGAATCCTTTTGTCTTTCAGCGCTTCGGAAAACAGGCCGAGATCGACGTCGATCAGATTATCGGGTCGCCGATAGACCGGCACCTGATATTTCTCGTTTTTGACCCTCGAGCCAAAAATCTGCGGTTCGAAATAGCCGGTTGCGAACGCCTTGCCATCGCCAATCTGCACCGCTTCGAAATAGCTTGCAAAAAAGCGCGCCGCATCCTGATCCTGCCAGCCCTGGGCAGCGTCGCAGGACAATTGCCAATCGGCACCCTGTGTCAGGCCACTATTATCCTCGCGCCGGACCAGCGATGAACAGCTGGTGCGAAAGGATTGCAGCGCAGCCGAGGCTTTTGCCTGACCGAGATCGAGGCTGGCGATATCCGGCCCGAGCGCGACACCGGAACCGGTTGCGCGGGTCGGGTCATCGCCGATTTTGACAAGCTGCGCTGGATCGACGGGCCGAAACATCGGTGGCGCGCCATTTTTATAGGTCGGTTGCGGGGCAGCGACATCAGGCAAATCGCCGGTAACCCATTCACCTTCTGGTTGCGGCGCCTGCTGAGGGGGCAGGTTTTGCGCGGCCCCTTGCGGAATGATCGACATGGAACAGGCGCTGACCATCGTCACTGCCGCGAAAAGCGCCCCGATTTTCATGATATTGACCCTTGTCGACGGGAGGTCAGGCCTCATCGGTTTCGTCGAGCAACCAATTGGGATTAGCGCTCGATAGATCGCGGCTGAAGGTCCAGACGTCATGGGTCTCGGCAGCGTCGGATAACGACCCGCCAATCAGATTGCCCTTCTTGTCCTTGACCACGGCAGCGATGTCAGCATCAAATTGCACCGTGATCCGGGCCACGGGCCGGCGATAGTCCGCTGCCGAGATGCGCGCGCTGTCGATCCGGACCAACTGGTTCTCGAGTATTTCACCGCGCTTTTCCCGCGCGTCGATGACTTCAGCAAAGCTTTCGTAAACATCGTCGTCACACAGGGATTTCAATTCTTCCTTGTCGCCTTTCCAGAAGGCTTCCAATATCATGCCATAGGCCGCTTGCGCACCCTCGACGAATCGACCGACGTCGAAATTGCGGTCGGCGCTCAGGATTTCACGCATCCCGGATTCGGCGGCGCTGTCATAGACCATGTTGGGCGCTCCGGCAGGGGCAGGCACAATATCCGGAACATGCGGCTTGGCATCGTCCAGCGACCGGCGATCATTGGCGCGTGGCTCAATATTCCGGGGCATATGTTCCTGTTCATGACCGCTGCGCTTGCCCAGCACCGAATAGAGACGCAAGCCAAGAAAGGCCGCTACCATAGCCAATAATACAATTTCGATGGTCACTTCTAAATCCAATCTTCTCTTTGGCCCTATACATAGGCAGAAACAGGCGCGGTTTCAAATGGCATTAGTGGAAAAGCCGCTTTGCCGCAATTGGCCAGCCGCTTCTAGCGACCAATTTGTGAACCTGCCCTTACAATTGTTGAGCCAGGCCGGGCCGGTGAAGAGCGCATTACTCTTTCATTGCCCTCGGTTCCGTCCCCTGCTAGGCGCGCTGCGAACGGCGCTGCAATATGCGCCAAAGGACATGTTTGACTGATTTTCCGAAAGGACGGGCCCGATGGCTGATGAGAATGACAATAATGAAACCGAAGCCAATCCAGCTGGCAATGTGACCACGCCAGACCCGCTCGCCAATGGCGCAGACACCCAGCCGCAGATCGGTGTTATTTCACAATATGTGAAAGACCTTTCGGTCGAAAACCCCAACGCACCGGACGTATATCAGTGGAATGCGCAGCCACAGATTGATGTGCAATTCAATATTGGCTCTTCCCAGGTTTCCGACGAAGTGCATGAAGTTGAACTGAAAATCGACGTTACCGCGAAATCGGACGAAGGCGTCGCGTTTGCGATAGAGCTGCTCTATTGCGGCCTGTTCGGCCTGCGCAATGTTACCGACGAGCAAGCGCATCCATTCCTGTTTGCCGAAGCCCCACGGCTGCTTTTCCCCTTTGCACGGGCGATTATTTCTGACGCTGTGCGCGATGCAGGCTTCCAACCCCTGTTGCTGGAACCGATTGATTTCACAGCGCTTTACATACAGCAGCGCGAACAAATGGCGGCACAGCAAGCGGGCGAGCAACCGGTTGGTAACGCCTAAACACCCTTGCTAGGATAGCAGGCATGAACCTGCTGAAATCTACCGGAACCATCGCCGGACTGACTCTCGTCAGCCGCATCTTCGGCTTTGTCCGCGATATCATGCTGGCCCGGATACTCGGCGCCGGCGCGGCTGCCGACGCGTGGCAACTGGCCTTCCAGCTGCCCAATATTTTCCGTCGGCTGTTCGCCGAAGGCGCGTTTTCGGCGGCCTTCGTGCCGCTGTTCAACCGCAAGATGGAAGAGAATGACGATCGGACGGCGGCACAGAATTTTGCCGTCGACGTGCTGTCGGTATTTGTCCCCCTGCTGCTCGCGTTTTCGGCGGTAATGATGCTCGCCATGCCCGGCCTCATCTGGCTGATCGACGATTTCGGCCGGGGCGGACGGATGGACGATTTTTCGGTTTCGCTGGCCCGGATCACCTTTCCCTATCTCGGCCTGATCAGCATCACCACCTTGTTCGCGGCGATTTTGAATTCGCTCAGCCGGTTCGCGGCAGCGGCAGCGGCCCCGATCATGCTCAATATCTGCATGATTACTGCGCTGATCGCCTCCTACCTGGTCAACGACGGCAATGACCCGCGCCAGACCGCCTATTTTCTGGCAATGGCTGTCGCCGCAGCAGGATTGGTGCAGATGCTCTGGCTCTATTATTGGGCTCGCAAGACGGGCTTCCGCTTTCCGCTGAAGATGCCCCGCTTCAATGCCGATGTGAAGGAACTGGGCATATTGATCCTGCCAGCGGTTTTCGGTGCCGGCATCTATCAGATCAGTCGCTTCATCGACCTGTTCTTCCTCGGTCGCCTGCCGGAAGGGTCATTCGTCTATCTGGCGATGGCCGATCGGCTGAACCAGCTGCCGCTTGGAATTATCGGCATCGCCCTCAGTACCGCTATCCTCCCGGCGTTATCGCGATTCATCGCCAAGGATGATCTTGGCGGCGCCCAGCGGCTGCAAAGCAACGCGATCGAGCTCGGCATGCTGCTCACCATTCCGGCGGCCATTGCGCTGTTTTTCGCCGCTGGACCGCTGGTCACCTCTTTCTATGTCGGCGGCAATTTTACCGCCGCCGATGGCCAGACCACGTCTGCTGTTGTCGCCGCGCTGGTCGTCGGCTTGCCCGCCTATGTGCTGGTCAAGGTTCTGATCCCGGGTTTCTTCGCGCGCAAGGATACCAAGACGCCGGTCTATACCGCTGGCATATCCCTGCTGATCAACATTGCGCTCAATCTGCTGCTGATTCCGATCTACGGCATCAAGGGACTCGCGATTGCCGGTGCGATCGCGGCCTGGTGCAACTGCGCGATGCTCTACACCATGCTCCACCGGCGCGGCCATTTTCATCTCGAATGGACGCTGCTGCTCCGGATCGGGCGCATCACCCTTTCGGCCGCTGGCATGGCCGCGGTACTGGTTTACGCCGCGCCAATCGGCGAAGGCCTTTATGACGGCACGATCTGGCAGCGGGTCGGCTCGATCACCGCTCTGGTCAGCGTCGGCGGACTGGTTTATGCCGCGCTCGCATGGCTGACCGGCGCAATCGACCGCGACAAGATCACCATGCTGACCAAGAAGAAAGCGGCAGAAGCAGCCGCAAGCGAAGGAAGTTAGGACAATGCGTACGGTATCGGGCATCCAGCCCACGGGTAATCTCCATCTCGGCAATTATCTGGGCGCGATCAAAAACTGGGTGAAGATGCAGGACGAGGGCGAATGCCTGTTTTTCCTCGCCGATCTGCACGCGATCACGGTGCACAATGACCCGGCTGAACTTTCCGCCAATTGCCGGGGAATGGTCGCTGCGCTGGTCGCCGCCGGAGTCGATCCGGACAAATCAACCCTGTTCAATCAGGCGCGGGTATCTGCGCACCCTGAACTGGCATGGATGCTGATTTGCAATACCCCGATGGGCTGGCTCGACCGAATGACGCAGTTCAAGGAAAAGTCCGGCAAGCACAAACAACGGGCCTCACTCGGTCTTTATGGCTATCCGGTGCTGCAGGCGGCGGACGTACTCGTCTATCAGGCGACCCATGTGCCGGTCGGCGACGACCAGAGACAGCATCTCGAATTGGCCCGCGACATTGCGACAAAGTTCAACAGCGATACCGGCACCGAAACCTTCACCCTGCCCGAACCGTTTTTCGGTAAAAGCGCGGCCCGGATCATGAGCCTGCGTGATGGCAATGCGAAAATGAGCAAGTCCGATCCGTCCGACCTCAGCCGGATCAACATGAGCGACGATGACGAAACGATCGCGCGGAAATTGAAGAAGGCAAAGACCGATCCCGAGCCATTGCCCGACAATATGGCGGATCTCGCCGATCGCCCGGAAGCAAGAAATCTGATCGGCATCTACGCCGCGCTTGCCGACCAATCGCAAGACGCCGTGCTCGCCGAATATGCCGGCAAGGGTTTTGGCGACTTCAAACCGGCGCTCGCCGATCTGGCGGTCAGCAAATTGTCACCGATCCGGCAGCGGTTTGAAGAATTGCGCAAGGACACGGCTGCGATAGACGCGATTTTGCGGGACGGTTCGGAAAAGGCGTCCGCGTTGGCACGGCCAACGGTGGAAGCCGCCTATGCCGCGCTGGGATTGCTGCGTAACTAGCGTCTTTTGCCGTCGCTCCTGCTTGTGTCGGGCGCAATAGACTTGCCTGACCCGTCATTTGCGGTAAATGCTAGACCATGGATATTATCTCAATACGCGGCGGCAATCGGCTGTCTGGAACCATTCCCATTTCGGGTGCCAAGAATAGCGCCCTGACCCTGCTGCCCTGCGCGCTGCTCACCGATGAACCGGTTACCCTGCGCAACCTGCCGCGGCTCGCCGATGTCGACAGTTTCGGGCATTTGCTCAACCAGCTTGGTGTCTCCACCACCATCGAAGGCGCGAGGCCGGAAGATTTCGGGCGGGTGATGACGCTCAAGGCCGGTCGGATCACCTCAACCGAAGCCCCTTATGATATCGTCCGCAAGATGCGGGCGTCGATCCTGGTGCTGGGCCCGCTACTGGCGCGCGCCGGCGAATGCCGGGTGTCGCTACCCGGTGGTTGCGCGATTGGCAACCGGCCGATCGACCTGCATCTGAAGGCGATCGAGGCGCTCGGCGCAAGCATCGAAACCACCAGCGGCTATGTCATCGCACGGGTACCCGATGGCGGTTTGCCCGGCGGTGATTTCACTTTCCCGGTGGTCTCGGTCGGCGCGACCGAGAATGCCCTGATGGCAGCGGTGCTGGCCAATGGCACCAGCATTCTCCGCAATGCCGCGCGCGAACCCGAAATTGTCGATCTGTGCAATATGCTGGTCGCGATGGGCGGCGAAATCGAGGGCATTGGTACCTCGACCCTCACTATCTCCGGTGTCGATCGGCTGCATGGCTGCACCTATCGCGTGATGTCGGACCGGATTGAAGCGGGCAGCTATGCCTGCGCGGTCGGCATTGCCGGCGGCGAAGTCGACCTGCTGGCCGCCAAGGCGGACGAAATGGAAGCAACGCTGGATGCGCTGCGTCACGCTGGTCTGGATATCGACGTTCATGCCAAAGGCATCAGGGTGGCGTCGGATGGCAAGCTCAAACCGCTGACGCTGTCCACGGCTCCTTATCCTGGCCTTGCGACCGATATGCAGGCGCAGCTGATGGCGATGCTCTGTCTCGCCGATGGTGCCAGCGTTCTCACCGAAACCATTTTCGAAAACCGCTACATGCATGTGCCGGAACTCAACCGGATGGGCGCGGATATCGAGACCAAGGGCCGCACCGCGGTGGTGCGCGGTGTCAAGAAACTGACCGGCGCGCCGGTAATGGCAACCGATCTGCGCGCCTCGATGAGTCTGGCGATTGCCGGACTGGCGGCAGAAGGCGAAACCCGGCTGCAACGGATCTACCATCTCGATCGCGGCTATGAACGGCTGGAAGAGAAGCTGGCCGCCGTGGGCGCCGATATCGAACGGATCAGCGGCGATTGATCCAGCCCCGCTAGCACTTATGGCAGCTTGTCTTTCCGCCATTTTTCTCCTGTAGTCCGCTTCAATAAAAGGAGAGGATGAGTCCATGTTTTCAGGACCGATGGAAGACCGCTTGGCGATTCGCGAATTGCACGATGCTTATTGTGATGCAGTGCTGCGCAAGGATCCCGCGGATTGGGGTGCGCTGTGGACGGAAGATGCTGTCTGGTCGCTGATGGGCACCGAAGTGATCGGTCGCGAAAATATTGTCAATCTCTGGAATGGCGCGATGAGCCAATTTGATGCGGTCAGTTTTCTGGGCATACCGGGCAGTCTGACCGTCACCGGCGACACCGCATCCGGTCGCTATCAGACCCATGAAATTCTGGTCGAGAACGGCGAACCGCGCATTGCCGGTGGCCGCTATGATGATGAGATGGTCAAAATTGACGGCCAGTGGCTCTACAGCAAACGGATATTCAATGTTGTCGCCCAACTTGGCGGCAACAAGCTTTAGGAGATTTTGAAGCATGGCAAAAATTTTGATTGCTGCCCATATTGATGTGGATCCTGCGACACGGGAAGAATGTCTGAAGAAAGCGCAGCCCTATATTGACGGCGCACTGACCCAGGAAGGATGTCTGTGCTACAGCTGGGCCGCTGACATGCACAATCCGTCGCGCATCGAAGTATTTGAAGAATGGACCGATGAAGAGGCCCTGGCCCAGCATTTCCAGGATGTCCATTATGCCAGCATGCTCGCCCATATCGGCAGCTTTGGCCTGATCAATGCCGTCAGCGCCAAATATCGGGTCGACGCGGAAGGTCCGGTTTATAATGCAGAAGGCAAACCGACCCCTTCTTTTGACTAATTTGCACAGGAACTTGCCATGAACGAAGCAGTATCCAAATCGCTTTTCCAGCCAGACATATTGGTTGATCCGTTTGAATTCTATGAAGAAAAGCGGGCCAAAAGCCCGGTCTTTTTCGATGAAGCCAGCGGCACCTATATCGTGCTGGACTATGACCTGATCTCGGAAGCGGTCGGTCGGCTGGATGATTTTTCCAACAATTTCAACGCGCTGCTTTCTGGTGGAAAGTCAGAAGAAGAGCTGGAAAATGACAAGGAAGTACAGGAGATTCAGGCGAAGGGCTGGCCCCAGGTCAATACCCTGCTGACCGCTGACCAGCCGGTGCACACCCGGTTCCGCAAACTGGTCAATCTCGCCTTCTCGATGCCGAAAGTGAACAAGCTGGAAGACAGCATGCGGGAGATGTCGAACGAGCTGATCGACAATTTCATCGACAAGGGCGAATGCGAATTTGTCAGCGAATATGCGATCCCGATGCCGGTCCGGACGATCGCTGTGCAACTAGGCCTCGATGTCGCCGATGCCCATACGATCAAGCGCTGGACCAACGCTTTTGTCGATCGCCTGTCCGGCATGATGACCCGCGAACGGCAATTGGAAACCGAGCGCGAGGTGGTGGAATATCAGCACGCGCTCAAGGCCAATATGGACGAACGCCGCAAGGAAGCGAAGAACGACATCCTGTCCGATCTGGTCAACGCCCAGGTTGATGGCGAGCGGCCGCTCGATGATGCCGAATCCCTGTCGATCGTCCAGCAGCTGATGGTTGCAGGCAATGAAACCACAACCGCTGCTCTGGGTGAAGGCATGCGACTGTTCGCCACCAATCCGGATCAATATAAGATGATTCAGGATGATCCGTCGCTGATCCCCAATGCGGTAGAGGAAGTGCTGCGCATGTCGAGCGGTTCGTCCGGTATCTGGCGGGTGATGCACCGCGATGCCGAACTGGGTGGCGTGATGCTGCCCAAGGGTGCGATGGTGATGATGCGCTATCACGCCGCCAATCGCGACCCCAAACAGTTTGAAAACCCTAACGAATTCCACGTGGATCGCAAGAATGCGCGCACCCATCTGGCGTTCGGCAAGGGCATCCACATGTGCGTCGGCAATATGCTGTCGCGCAAGGAAATGACCGTATCCTTCCAGCAATTCGCCAAACGCATGGACAATATCCGGATTCAGGAAGGCGCGAAACTCAACTATCCACCCAACATGATGCTGCGCGGACTGGCCAATCTGCCAATCCTGTTCGACAAGAAATAGACCGGAAAGCGGGAACATATAATGGGCATGATGGACGGAAAAGTCGCGCTGATTTCAGGCGGCGCAGAAGGCATTGGCGGCACCGCCGGACAGCGCGTGATCGAGGAAGGCGGCTCGGTGATGCTGGCCGATATCCAGATCGAAAAGGCCAGAGAGCATGCGGCTTCGCTGGGCGACCGCGCAGATGCGGTCGAGCTGGATGTGCGCAACCTCGACCAATGGCAGGCCGCCGTCGATGCGACAAAAAAGCGCTTTGGCAAGATGACGACGCTGTTCAATGTCGCCGGCATTTCGGAACCCGGATCGGTCGACGAAGTGGATCTGGATAGCTGGAACCGGACGATTGATATCAATCTCCAGGGCACATTTTATGGTTGCCGCGTCGGCCTTCCGGCGATCATTGAAAGCGGCGAGGATGGCGCAATTGTCAACATCGGCTCGATGCTGGCGATGCGCCCCGGCGCCCAGTTCGCAGCCTATTGCGCCAGCAAGGCCGCAGTGACCGCGCTGAGCAAATCGCTTGCCCTCCACTGCGCCGCCGAAAAATATCCGGTACGGGTGAACACCGTCCACCCCGGCGCGATCGATACGCCGATGTACCAGCGCTATCTCGCCGCTTATCCGGGGCCGCATGACGAGGCAGTGGAACTGTTCAACCGCAACCATCCGATCAACCGGGTTGGTCAGGCGGTCGAGGTCGCCAATGCGATGCTGTGGCTGGCCAGCGACCTGAGCAGCTTCACCACCGCCAATGATGTCACGGTTGATGGCGGCGGCAGCTACCGGGAATGATCAAAAAAAAGGTGGCCGGAGCGGGCCACCTTTGATTGCCGGACAGATTGAAATGCGAAGTCCGGCGGATATCCTGCGCTACTGGCGACCGTTGCTGGCGACGATATCGACAACCGTGCCGCCACCCGAACGCTTGTTAAGGGTGATCACATAGGCATCGGCGTCATTTGCTTTCGATCCTCCCAGAACATGCTCGGTCCCCCGCAGCAGATATTCCGCGTCATATCCGGCACGTTTTGCTCTGGTATAATAATAATCAACAATGTTCTTGATCGGTGTTGCCGTGGTAAAACTGACCACGCGAAGATCGCACTTGCCAGCGGCTTCCTGAACATTTGCCTTGGGATAGACCGCAAATTCCGGCGGCATCTTGTTTGCCCAGGCCATGTCGTAGCTCAGTTTGTCGTTGCAGACGGGCTTGCTCTGGCGCGCCTCCTGCAGCTCGGCTTTATCGCCCAGCGTCAATCCTTCATCGTCTGACGTCATTTGCCGGGGCGCCGGCGCGCTCAGCATTTTCCCGCCAAGCGCTGCCGATGCAGCGGCGCTCCCGTCTTCTCCGGTCCCCGGAGGCACCGATCCGTCCGCCGCGCCATTGGCACCGCGAATGGCATTGCGATTCGCCTGATCCGTGAGCTCCGGATCGACGAGGATTGCGTCTTCCAATGCGTCGTTCATCGCCGGGTCTGAGGTCAGATTGTCGTCGAGTTTCGCCAGTTCTTCTTCGCTGGCTTCATTGCTGCCACAGGCAGCAAGCGTCAAAGGCAGCGCCAGCGCGGCAGCAGACAGCAACAGGGAACGGGTAAGTTTGGACATGCGATTTGCTCCTGAATTTACCGGAACAAATGCACCAAAAAGCGTTAATATTTCGTTAGGGAAACTGGTTAATCCGGTGACTATTCGTTAACCTTTTGTCTCATTCCGGGAATTCAGCCAAAGCCTTTCGGTCCGTCGACCTCGCCGAATCGGATCAGGCGGGAGGTCAGCACAGCCGCCTGCCGGTTGACCACGGCTTTCTGATACTCGGGGTCGGTGACCATTTCCATGAACGCCCCGCTGTTCGGGTAGCGGGCAATGAAGGAGCTATCCCACTGCTTGTCATCGGGGCCAATGACCATGCATTCCATCTGGCCCCGCCAGATGATCGTGCCGCCGACCCGCTCGAATATAGGCCCGCTGGTCTTGCCATATTCCTGATAGGCGCGCTCTCCGCTCCAGCCCTTGCTCGCATTGGAATGATCCGAGGGATATTGCGCCGATTCATGGAAGCGCAGCAGATTGAGCATATTGATCGGCACGTCGCGTGGCAGCGCCTTGAAGGCATCAAAACTTTCACGGGTGGGGTCAAGATAGCGATCTTCGGCCACGTTGTTCTCCTACTGGAATTGTTTTCTATTCTCTTGCCACTGTTCGCGTGATTGGCCCCA
>JAGPVK010000250.1 GCA_018067055.1 Sphingomonadales bacterium
CCAATGGTGGCACGCGAAAGACAAACTCCCTCGCGCCGCCCCATCATCTGATCAATCCTTCTGGCCGGAACCGGATTTTACTGATTATTCTGCCGGTTCAGAAAACGCGGGATATCGAGTGGATCACGAGATTTATCGTCATCGCCGTCATCATCATCGCTTTTCGAACCACCACGAGTCAGATTGGACATCCGTTCGAACAAAGTTCCGCCGCCAGTGGCAACGCGCGGTGCTGGCGGTGCCTGGCTAGCGGAGCTGCTCGCAGGCGCTTCGTCTTCGTCAATACGCTGGATGGCGTCGTCCCCAAGCACCAGTTCGTCTTCTTCCGGTGCCGGATTTGCCGATGCAATTCCGGGTGTCAGCGAAGCAAAGGACGGTGTCGCTCCGATATCGTCGTCGTCATCGTCGCCATATGTTGCAACAGGAACGGCAGGCGCCGGCGCTGGCGCTTCCGGTTCGGCTTCCGCACTGGCTTCCGGCTCCAATTCGGTTTCGGGCTCTTCAACCGGCTCCGCATCGCTTTCGTCGCTAGCGATCGATGAAGCGAAACTGGGCGCGACGGGAGCTTCCTCGGGTTTTCTTGCCGGGCTGCTCATCGCAAAAGACGCTGCCGGTGCAGTCGACGACATGCTGCCTTCGCTATCGATGCCGGTAGCGACAACCGACACACGGATACGCCCGTCAAGATTCGGGTTAAACGCACTACCCCAGATGATGTTGGCGTCCGGATCGACCAGTTCGCGAATATGGTTGGCTGCTTCGTCAACTTCCATCAGGCGCATATCTTCGCCGCCGGTGATCGAAACGATGACGCCCTTGGCGCCCTGCATCGACACGCCGTCGAGCAACGGATTGGCGATAGCCTTTTCAGCCGCTTCCAGCGCACGTCCGTCGCCTTCCGCTTCGCCAGTGCCCATCATTGCCTTGCCCATTTCGTGCATAACGCTGCGCACGTCGGCAAAGTCGAGGTTGATCAGGCCCGGCATGACCATCAGATCGGTAATGCCGCGAACGCCCTGCTGCAGGACTTCGTCCGCCAGCAGGAAGGCTTCCTTGAAAGTGGTGTTCGGATTGGCGACCAGGAACAGGTTCTGGTTGGGAATGACGATCAGCGTATCGACGTTCTTTTGCAGTTCCTCAATCCCCGCTTCGGCCGCTTTCATCCGGCGCGTGCCTTCGAAGGTGAATGGCTTGGTGACCACACCAACCGTCAATATGCCGCGGTCGCGTGCCGCCTTGGCAATCACGGGAGCAGCGCCAGTACCGGTGCCGCCGCCCATGCCGGCTGCGATGAAGCACATATGCGTGCCTTCCAGTGCCTGCTCGACCAGATCGATGGTTTCTTCTGCGGCTGCCCGGCCGACCTCGGGGCGCGATCCGGCACCGAGACCTTGTGTGATATCGGGACCAAGCTGGATCCGCCGTTCGGCAGTCGAGCTGTTCAGCGATTGCGCGTCGGTGTTGGTGACGATGAAATCGACGCCTTCGACTTGCGCCGCGATCATGTTGGCAATGGCATTGCCGCCTGCTCCGCCGACTCCGATAACCGCGATTTTCGGCTTCAGTTCTTCAACTTCCGGTGGGCCAATATTGATACTCATCTCACTGTCTCCCGAGACATTTTATCGTGCTGTAATATTTGTTTAACGCTTTGCACAAATTTGCCGCCAGAATCACCCGAAAAGTTAATTTATTTTCGTCCTATTTCTAAAAATTTCCACGGATCGCCGACATCAGCCGCCCGATCACGGCTGATCCGCCGTATTTGTGGACATTCTGGTGACTTCTCGACATGTATCGCAGATCAACCGGCTCCTGCGACGCGTAAAGCGCCAGCCCAGCGAGACCGGCAAAGGCCGGGCCACTATGGGCTTCAGGGAGCGCGCTTAGCCCGGTGGGACGACCGATGCGCACCGTGCGTCCCAGTGCGGACTGAGCGTAATCGGCGATGCCCTTGAGCTCCGCCCCGCCGCCGGTGAGCACGACCTGTCGGCCAACCGGTCCGGTGAAGCCCAGTTCCTTGAGCGACCGGCCGATTTCGCCGATCAGATGGTCGAGCCGTTGCCGAATGACCGAGATCAGCTGCGCCCGGGTGATCCTTCCCTCTTCCTCGGTCGATTCCGTGGGTTTGTCGAGATCCAGACTGATCACATCATGATTGTCGCGCGGGCTGGTGGTGGCGGAACCATAGAAACATTTGATCCGCTCTGCCTGCGCACGCCGCAAGCCGAAGGACGAAGCGATATCGTCGGTAATATCGGCGGCTCCGTAAGGCAGCGTCGTCAGTCCGACCAGCATGCCACCGGCAAACAGCGAAACATTGGTCACTTCCGCGCCCATTTCGACCAGCGCGACGCCAAGCTCGCGTTCTTCCCGGGACAGACAGGCGGTACCGGCAGCGATCGGCGATGCGACGATCGATTTGACGTTGAGATGGGCGCCGCGGACGCTCATCTCGATGTTGCGGACAGGCGAGGCTTCGGCGAGGATGACATGGATATCCACGCCGAGACGATCGGCATGCAGGCCTTTCGGCTTTTTCACCCCGTTCAGACCATCGAGCGTGTAGAGCGCCGGTTGAGCGTGCAGCACCATCTTGCCTTTGGGATCGATACTGTTGCGACCGGCATCGAGCAGCAGATCGATATCATCCTGTTCGATCCTATGCCCGCCCAACTCCGTCTCGACCGAGGTCAGCAGGCTTTGCAAGCCACCAGCCGAAAAGCTGACCCAGACATCGTCGATGTTGGTTCCGGCAATGCGCTCGGCTTGCTCGACAGCGTCGCGGACATCCATTTCGGTTGTTTCGGTATCAGCAATATAGCCGCGTTTCACGCCTTTGCTGGCGCGCTGGCCAGTGCCAAGCACGGTCAGTTCGCCATTATCCATCCGCCCGGCGATCATCGCCGAAATTTTCGACGAGCCGATATCCAGTGATGTGAAGATTTTTTCTACCCGTGCTGCCATGAGACTAGTCCTCCACCTCGATCATTATTGCCACAAAATCATCAAATCTCCGGACCATCGCTATCCGGTTCAGCCGGAGCCGGTTTCGGCGGCATCCGCAGATAGGCGCGTTCGGCATCGCGCAGGTCAAAATGGACAACACCGCGGCCAAGCAACCGATTGACGCCGTCCATCCGCGCGAAATTGAGCAATGCGGCCGACGCCGTTTCCTCGCCTTCGGGCAGAGCCAAAGTCTCACCGCTGTCAAATTCCAGATCCCAGCGGCGGTTGCCGATCCAGGTCGCGCCGGTGACCATCGGCCGCAGCGCCGGTGCGACGTCGAGCAGCGCATCCAGCTGGGTGAATTTCAGATTGGCTTTCTTGCCGACAATCACCGGCAGATCGGGCATTTCTTCCTTGCTGATTTGTTCCAGCGGATAGCCGGTCTTGTCGATCAGCGACAGCTGGCCCTGATTTTGCCAGACGGCAACCGGCTCGCGCTCGATAATGTCCACAACCAAAGTGTCGGGCAACCGGCGAGAGATGCGGGCGTCCTTGATCCAGCCATTGGCCATCAGATCCTCGCGCACCTCGTCAATGTCGACGAGCAGCATCGAACGATCCTTCTGCGCCAGGGTGATTTCATAGACTTTCAGTTCATCGATGCGGTTGACGCCGGTTACCTCAACCCGCTTCACTTCAAAACCGGCCTTGCCGACCGCTTCCGCGACCTCGGTCTTGATGCGTTCATTGATGCCGGAATAATGGGCAACGCTATAGGCGCCGAGGATGAACACCGCGACCAGCCCCCAGGTCAGGCCCTTTTGAACCTGCGCTTCGGTGACCGGCATGGCGCGCAATATCTTGTCGAAAATCGAAACCTGCTTGACCTTGCGTCTGGCCTGCTTGCGCGGCTTGCCTCGGGCTTGCCGACTATTGCGGTTGCGGGTTGCTGTCATAGCGCTTCTCTCACGATTATCTCGACCAGCTGTTCATAGCTGATCCCCATATGCCTGGCCTGTTCGGGCACCAGACTGAGCGGGGTCATGCCGGGCTGGGTATTGGTTTCGAGCACGAACAGACCGGCGGGGCCCTGTTCGTCATCCCAGCGGAAATCGGTCCGAGACGTGCCCTTGCAGCCCAGAATCTGGTGCGCGCGCAAGGCATAGTCGAGACATAATTTTTCAATCTCTGCCGGGATTTCGGCGGGGCAGACATGTTCGGTCAGTCCCTCGGTATATTTCGCGTCATAGTCGTAGAAACCCTGCGCGGTTTTCAATTCGGTCACGCACAGCGCCTTATCACCGAGCACGGCGGTGGTCAGTTCACGACCCCTGATGAAGGGTTCCGCAAGCAGGGAGTCAAATTCCTGCCATGGACCAACCGCGTCGCGGCTTATCGGATTGCCGTAATTGCTGTTATCGGTGACGATCGCGACTCCGACCGAAGAGCCCTCGTTGACCGGTTTCAGGACATAGGGACGAGGCAGCGGGTCCGCTTCGTAGAGGCCGGCGCTGGAGACAATCCTGCCCTTCGGCATCGGGATGCCAGCGGGCACCAGCTGCTGCTTGGTCAGTTCCTTGTCGATTGCGATCACCGAGGTGGCCAGCCCGCTATGCGTATAGGGAATCTGCATCAGATCGAGCATGCCCTGGACGCTGCCATCTTCGCCGGGTACGCCGTGCAGCGCGTTGAATACGACATCGGGCCGGATGCCGTCGAGCACCATCGCAACGTTGCGGTCCATGTCGACGCGGCTGACCTTGTGTCCGTTCTTCTCCAGCGCATCGGCGATGCCCTTGCCGCTGCTCAGCGACACTTCGCGTTCGGCGGACCAGCCGCCCATCAGGACCGCGACGTGGAGGCTCTTCTTGTCTTTGGCGGTCATGCTTCATTTCCTACGCGCTGGATTTCCCATTGCAGTTCAACGCCCGAATGCGTCTTGACCCGCTTGCGCACTTCTTCGCCCAGCGCCTCGATATCGGCAGAGGTCGCGCCGCCGAGATTGATCAGGAAATTGCAGTGCTTTTCCGATACCTGCGCCTGCCCGATTTGCAGACCGCGGCAACCGGCTTCGTCAACCAGCTGCCATGCTTTCTGGCCGTCGGGGTTTTTATAGGTCGAACCACCGGTCTTGGTGCGGAGCGGCTGCGAGGCTTCGCGTTCGTCACCAATCCGCTTCATCTCCGCGCCAATGATTACCGGATCGCCGCTTTCGCCGCGAAAGCGCGCACTGACCACAATCGCTCCATCTGGCAGCTCGGAATGGCGATAGGTGTAGCCCATTTCGGCCAGCGGGATTGTCACCAGATCGCCGTTGCGCAGGATTACCTCCGCGCTTTCCAAAATGTCACAGACTTCACGGCCATAAGCACCGGCGTTCATCCGCACCGCGCCACCAATCGTGCCGGGAATACCGCGCAGAAATTCCATCCCGGCTATGCCATTATCGCGGGCCGTGCTAGCCGCCGAAATGCCGGGTGCGCCGGCACCGCAGGTGAGCGTCAGCCCG
>JAGPVK010000253.1 GCA_018067055.1 Sphingomonadales bacterium
TTTACCGGCAAGCGTGAAATGGATGGCTCGGCAATGATCAGCTATTTCGCGCCGCTGATGACCTGGCTGAAGAAAGAAAATAAGGGCAAGTCCTGCGGATGGTGATACTGATCAGCTATCTCGTTCGGCGTTGCATCCGCCTTGTCGCGCCCTTTGGCTTAGCGGTCTGGTCAGTAACGGCACCTGCACAATCCAATGAGCAGGAAGGATCATTACTGGCCTACCCCTTGGCTGCGGGCGACGCGGCGCGAGTGGAAGTGACCGTTGCGTTTGTCAGCGATGGTTACCGCCGCGGACCATGCAAGATAGTGGAATCGAGCGGTGACAAACGCGCTGATGCCCAGGCCTGTCGAACGGTGTCTTTTTACAAGACAACTAAACCGCTATATGCGGTTACTTCGGCTTGGTTGATGCCAGAATTTGAAGGAGAATTCATCGCGCCAAAACTCAAGAATTCGAAGAAAGTCGCAATGGCGATCTCGAATTCTTATCCGCGTTATGAATTGAGCAAAGGCCATCAAGGCACAACATCTGTCAAGTTGGTCATCGATATTACAGGTAAAGTCACGAATTGCATCGCTGCGCAGTCGAGCGGTTATGCAACGCTGGACAGGGTGACCTGCAAACAGATGATGCGGGCCAAATATAACCCTGGGCAACTAAATGGCGAACCAACGGAGTCCATTGTTTACACTAGTATGTTCTGGGGAGCCGGATCCGGCCCCCCAGAACCATAAGCGTTTTAAAGCTGGTCGAGCATATATTCCGCAGCACTGACCTTGAAGTCGCCCGGTGCTTCGACATTCAGTTCCTCGACAACGCCGTCGTTGACGATCATCGAGAAACGCTGGCCGCGCTTGCCGAGGCCAAAGCCGGAACCGTCCATAGTCAGGCCAACCGCTTCGGCAAATTCGCCATTGCCGTCAGCCAGCATGGTGACGTCTTCTGAACCCGCTGCATCATTCCATGCACCCATTACGAACGCGTCATTGACAGCGGTGCAGGCAATTTCATCGACGCCCTTGGCTTTCAGCTCGGCGGCTTTTTCGACATAGCCCGGAAGATGTTTCGCGGAGCAGGTCGGCGTAAACGCGCCAGGAACGGAAAACAGCGCCACTTTCTTGCCAGCGAAATATTCGCTTGAGCTGATTTGCTGCGGACCTTCTGCGGTCGCCTTGACCAATTTCACTTCTGGAATCTTGTCGCCTTTGTTAATCATATCTTGCTCCTGGTTTTGATCGGGCGGTGAACAATCGCCTCTGTAGCTGATAGTGGTGGCAGGGCGATGAAATTACAAGCCAGCAACGCAGCGAAACAGGCTGCCTGCCAAATTTGCCATGGGCAGTTAATATTTGCATCGCTATGCTGCCAGCGATGAACGATAGCGTTTACTTCTCTGGTCAATTTCTCCTCGCAACGCCGGGCATGGCGGACCCTCGCTTTGCGCGATCGGTTGTGGCCATCTGTTCGCATGATGAAAACGGGGCTTTGGGCATCAATATCGGAGAAACCGTCGAAGGGATCAGCTTCCACGATATTCTCGGACAGTTCGATATCGACACGGCCGCAGCACCGAACTGTGATGTGTTTCTTGGCGGTCCTCTGGAAACGCAGCGTGGCTTCATCCTCCACAGCCTCGATATCAACATGCTGGATACGCTTCAGGTGGGTGATAGCTGGGGGCTGAGCAGTTCAATTGACATGCTCAACGCGATTGCCAAGGGCCGCGGCCCGGAAAAATGGAGCATCGCGCTGGGCTATTCCGGATGGGGAGAGGGCCAGCTGGAAAGCGAGCTGACCCAGAATGGCTGGACAATCGCCAAAGGCTCGCCCGACTGGTTGTACGAAACCCGGTCCGGTGACAAATGGTTGATGGCCTGGCAAGCGCTTGGCATCGATCCGACCAAGCTGTCGAGCGGCTTTGGCAGCGCCTGACCATTTGATTGTTACGATCTGCGGCGCTGTGGACACACAAAATATCAAATATAAAGACATCTTTATATTTGCTTCCAAGGCCACAAGTCTCTATTGAAAAGCCATGTTGTCGCATCGGATTGCCCGTGCGGCATTTCGTTTTTCAAGGAGACAAGACGTGGCCACCGCAACCCAGGATTATGTAATCAAGGATATTTCCCTCGCTGATTTCGGTCGGAAAGAGATTGAAATCGCTGAAACTGAAATGCCGGGCTTGATGGCTTTGCGTGAAGAATTCGGCGCAGACAAGCCTTTGAAAGGCGCCCGGATCACCGGTTCGCTGCACATGACCATTCAGACCGCCGTTTTGATCGAAACTCTGCTCGATCTTGGCGCAGAAGTGCGCTGGGCATCCTGCAACATCTTCTCGACCCAGGATCATGCTGCAGCGGCGATCGCAGCTGGCGGAACCCCTGTTTTCGCGATCAAGGGCGAAACTCTCGAAGAATATTGGTCCTATGTTGAGCGCATTTTTGACTGGGGAACGGATGAAACCTGCAACCTGATCCTTGACGATGGCGGCGATGCCACGATGTTCGCGCTCTGGGGCGCGCGGGTTGAAGCCGGTGAAGAATTGTTCAAGCCAGACAATGAAGAAGAAGAAGTCTTCGTCGCGACCCTGACCCGCTTTCTCGCCGAACGTCCCGGTTATCTGACCAAGACGGTTGCAGCGATCAAGGGCGTTTCGGAAGAAACCACTACCGGCGTGCATCGTCTCTATGAACTGGCCAAGATCGGCAAGCTTCCTTTCCCGGCGATCAACGTCAACGACAGCGTCACCAAGTCCAAGTTCGACAATCTCTACGGCTGCAAGGAATCGCTCGTCGACGCCATCCGTCGCGCAACCGACGTCATGCTGGCCGGCAAGGTCGCGGTTGTCGCCGGCTTCGGCGACGTCGGCAAGGGTTCGGCCCAGTCGCTCCGCAACGGTGGCGCTCGCGTACTGGTTACGGAAATTGATCCGATCTGCGCGCTGCAAGCGGCCATGGAAGGCTTTGAAGTCGTGACCATGGACGAAGGCACAAAGCGGGGCGATATCTTCGTGACCACCACCGGCAACAAGGATGTGATCACGGTTGATCACATGCGCGCCATGAAGGACCGGGCGATCGTCTGTAACATCGGCCACTTCGACAGCGAGATCCAGATCAGCGCGCTCAAGAACATGCAATGGACCGAAATCAAGCCGCAGGTCGACGAAGTGAAATTCCCGGACGGCAAGAAGCTGATCATTCTGGCGCAAGGCCGTCTGGTCAACCTGGGTTGTGCAACCGGTCACCCGAGCTTTGTGATGTCGGCAAGCTTCACAAACCAGGTGCTGGCGCAGATCGAACTGTGGCTGCGTCCCGAGCAATATGAAAATGATGTTTATGTTCTGCCGAAGCATCTCGACGAGAAAGTCGCAGAATTGCACCTGGCGAAGCTCGGCGTGAAACTGGACACACTGAGCCAGGAACAGGCTGATTATATCGGCGTTCCGGTCGAAGGCCCGTTCAAGCCGGACCATTATCGCTACTAGGCTGATCTCAATCAGACAATCAAAAGCCGGGCCGTACGCAAATTACGGTCCGGCTTTTTGGTTTCGGTGGCTGTTAGCGTCAGCGCGCCGTGAACTGGGTCTTTCTTTTGTCCGGATGACCGGGGAATTGGGGCCAGTGATTTTGTGACATGGCCCGTGCGCTGACCGACTGGATGCCGGCCTGTTTCTCGTACATCCAATAGTTCCGCAAAATGATCGACACATATCCGCGGGTCTCGACATACGGGATGCTCTCCATGAACAGCAGCGGATCGTCATTGTCCTTGATTTCACTGTTCCAGCGCTGAACCGCACCGGGCCCGGCATTATAGGCCGCGGCTATCTTCGGCAGCTTGCCTTCCGTGATCGATGATTTTCCGAGATATTCGAGATAGGATTGGCCATATTCCAGATTGGTCGAAGGGCGGTACAGATCCGCTTCAGAAAAATTCAGGCCATTGGCGCGGGCGATATCGCCAGCTGTGCCTGGACGTACCTGCATCAACCCGATCGCATTCGCCGGGCTGACGACCTGACTGCGAAATGCGGATTCCTGCAAAGTATGCGCATAGATCAGCGCCGGATCGACGCGCCAACCGCCGTCGGGCTTCCATTTCGGTGACGGGAAACCGGCCTGAACGTCTGGCTTCATGCCGCGCGGGGCATTGTGGGCCAGCCATAGCTGAGTTCTCGGCAAATCCAGTTCGCGCGCCAGCTTGATCAGGGCAGGGTGATCGCTGTCGTCACCGATGGTTGCCTGATGCCGAAGCACCTCGTCAGCCAGCCGTTCTTCGCCAATCTCTACCAGGGCGATTGCCGCCCGGACATTCTCATGCCGTTCGAGCGCGTGCCAGTCCGACTTTTCAAATTGCTCTGCTAGTTTGGATTTTTCTGGTTCCATCCCCAGTGTCTGCACGGCGAGCATGCCATAAAAGCTGTCATCGAAACGCGCTGCTGCCTGCAGCTTGCCTTGTACCCTCTCCGGCTGACCGCATTTGAGATCAGAACGAGCGCTCCAGTACAGACCCGCCGCTTTCAGGTCGACATTGGCAGCGGATCGTCCGACTTTTTCAAAAGCGCTACTGGCTGATCCGCAATCGTTCAGACGCCACGCCGCCAGACCTGCAACCCAATTGGCATGACCGACCCAATCGCCAGCGCCATTTTGCGCCTGCCGCGCCAGGCGCAAGGCGGAAGCATCATCATTCTCGATATAATAGGACCAGGCTACCCGTTGCTCCAGTTCGGTGCGGCCTTCGTCCGACATTTGCATCGCGCTGGAATTGAGCAATTGCTCTGCGCCCTGCGGATTGTCGGTCTTGATAAATTCGATGATCTGGCCACGCACGCTATTCGCGGTGCTGTCCGAATCGACATCCTTTGGTTTCGATCGAATGGGCGAGCCTGGCACCCATGACAGGTTTCTGCGCTGCGGCAGGCTTGGCAGCAATTGTGCACCACGTTTCTGGGCGAGCCGTCCCAATTGGGCAGCTTGTGGAATTTGGGGGGCTTCATTGACCAGAGTCAGCAATGGCCCAAGTTCGGCGCGCGGGCTATTGGCGGCCAGAAAATATTCCGCCTGAGCGATCGATTTCAGCGGACCGGTCGGTGCCGTGTCCATCAGGGCTTTCGCTGTGTCCCACTGATTGGCGGTCATCGCCGAAAACAGCGCGCGATAATGATCGGATTGTTGCCGCTTCAGCTGTGATGGCACATCCTTGGCGATCGACGCGCTATTGTAGAGGATGGCTCCGTCATCGGCGAGGGCGGGTGTCGCCATCAGGGTGAGCAGCGAGGCGGTCAGGGCAAATTTCATTTTCACGGGGCAGAAATCCTTGTCAGCATTTGCAAATCCTTCCACGCTTGAGCCTTGAATATTGGCCGCTCGATCAGGATCCGCGGATGAAATGTTACGATCGCCTCTGTTTTGGATGATTCATGGTTAATAAATTGCTTATTTTTGCGCGCGGTCAGCATATCTTCTCCGAATATGATCTTCGCAGCCTGGTCGCCCACGCAGATCACGCGCTTCGGACGGACCAGTCCGATATGGTGAAGCAGCCGGTTTTTCAGGGATGGCCAGTGTTGTTCGTCAATTCTGCCATCCGCCGATGCTGTGACCGAAATGGTGGTCAGATAGGATCGCTTCGAATCACATCCGATCGCCGCGAGCATCTTGTCGAGCAGCTTCTGATTGTCCGGATTGAACAAATGTACCTCGCCGTTGCGGCTTTTTTCGGGAAGTCCGGAAATTACCATCACTTCCGGCATCAAAGCGCCCTGTGGCAAAACCCTTTGCTTTGACCA
This sequence comes from Sphingomonadales bacterium, assembly GCA_018067055.1. GTDB lineage: Bacteria > Pseudomonadota > Alphaproteobacteria > Sphingomonadales > Sphingomonadaceae > Parasphingorhabdus. Next base: position 5,801 of record JAGPVK010000253.1, read on the forward strand.
ACCGGCTTCGAGCAGGCCATTGTCCTGAGCCAGCCAGGCAATGAAATCATCATAACCGGAAGGCAGCGATTCTTCCTGAACCGGCTTTGTGACCTCCGCTGGGGGGCGTTCCGTAACGGCGACCGGTGCCGGCATCATCGGCGCTGGCATGACCGGTTCCACCGCCAGCAGA
>JAGPVK010000267.1 GCA_018067055.1 Sphingomonadales bacterium
GCCGTAATAATAGCGCGCCGGTTAGCCGGTTTCCAGATAGTCGGGAATCGCGGCTTCCGGCCAGAAGATGATGCGTGGCTTGTCGTCTTCCCGCAACGTCAACTGGGCCAGTTTCGTCAAATTCTGTTCTTCGTAACCGGCCTGCCATTTGTCCTGCTGGCCGATATTCGGCTGAACGATCGTCACATTTGCCGGATTGCCAACAACTGGCTTCGTAATGGTCATCTGGTCGACTAGAAAAATGACGATCAAAAGGGTCATATATCCTAGACCCTCCAAATAGCCGATTTTATGGGACGCGAAGCGACCCACTACAGCTTGCGGCAGATAGCTGCCCCGGTGACGGATTTGGCGGACAATCCAAAAGGCAAGTCCTACGATCAGGATCAACAACCCGGAGCTTCCATAAGTTCCGACTCCTCTTAGCCACATGGGGCCAATGAAGACGTCAAGCCATACCGCGCTGAGCGGATTCCAGATGAAGCCGCTGAAAACCCAGCTTCTCATCCATTCGGTTATGATCCAGAACCCGGCAAGAGCGAGAATGAAGGCCAGCGGCTTGGCTTTCCCGATGAGCCACGCACCCAACCCTGCCAGCGCCGGAAAAACCGCCAAATAGAGCGACAACAGAACGACCGCCACATAGCCGAGCCAGCCCGGCATCGCAGCCTGGAAGGTAAACGCCTTGGCGATCCAGTTCAGGCCGATGATAAAATGGCCCAGGCCGAACATCCAGCCGCTGAACAAGGCGGCTTTGCGGCTCTGCACCTGGATCAGGATCGCCATCCACAGGGCCAGCATGGCCAGGGTCAGCGGCCACAGGTTGAGCGGGGCAAAGCCGGTCGCGCTCAGACCGCCGGCAAGCAGCGAGAATCCATACGGATGGCGAGCGACTATTTTCTGGATTTTTGACACCGGCGGCTTTTGCCGTGTTCGGTGCGGCCATTCAATTGCTAATTGCCGGAACCTGCATTTGCTTGCTATTGGTTGCCCATGAACATGCTCCCGCTCCTGATGCTCGCCCTGTCACAACCGGCAGCCACTCCTCCCGTGCCGCTCGACGCAACGCAGCAGCGCGACCTGTCCTGTGTTGCCGTTCTGGCGATCATCGCTTCCGAACAGGAGCGAGCTGTGGAGAGCGCGCTCGACTATCCCCTGCTCTCCGAACGCGGCGCCACCTATGCCGCGCTAGTCGGCCAGCGGATCATGGACGATACCGGCAGAACCAAGGAGCAGGTGCGCGACGATATATTGGCGGCGGTGGCCGACCAGCAAACCATGGCTCAGGACGCCGCCGATCCGGACGCACTGGTGCGGAGCGAAATGGCGACCTGCCTGCCGTTGCTCGATGCTGCGGTGCCACCCAAGCCGAAACCCGACCTGACTCAATGCGCCGGGATGCTGCAACTGGCCTATGAGGAAGTCCACAGCCGCGAAGGCCTGTCCAAGACCGCGCAGGATCTGAAGACGCTGGCCGCCGTGCTCGACAGCCGCGCCCGCGATCAGATGCGAGCCGAGGGTCTCAGCGGTCAGGAAAGCGATATATTATTGACGCAAAGCCGCGAAGCAATGCTGGCCGACTCCAAACAGAAGGAATCGCTGGGCCAGAGTTCGGATCTGGATTTCGACCATTGTTTCCTGCTTGCCGCACCGGAAGAGAAACAGCCCCGCAATGAACATTGAACCGCTCGCCACCCTGCGCCCCTTCCACCTGGCCTTTCCGGTCCATGATCTCGATGCCGCGCGCGCGTTCTACGGTGGCCTGCTGGGTTGCGCAGAAGGCCGCAGCGATCAGCACTGGATCGATTTCAGCCTGTACGGGCATCAGATCGTCACCCATCTTGACGAGAATTTCCTGCCCCGACCGCTGATCAATCCGGTCGATGGCGAACAGGTGCCGGTGCCGCATTTCGGCGTCGTGCTGACCATGTCTGCCTGGCAGGCGCTGGCAGACCGGTTGGCCGCAGCCGGCGTCAAATTTGTTATCCCGCCGACAATCCGTTTCAAGGGACAGGTCGGCGAACAAGCGACGATGTTCTTTCAGGACCCGAGCGGCAATGCGCTCGAGTTCAAGGCCTTTGCCAGCGACGATCAGCTATTTGCCAAGGATTGATCCGGGAACGGAAACCTAAGCTTTTTCCGCGCTCTGCAGACGCTCCAAGCCATCTTCCAGTTGCCGCTCGGCCATGTCGCGAGCGCTATTGCGCGCCAGCCCCAGCGATCCGGACAAGCGCTCGCCAATCAATGCATCCCCCAATGCCATAAGCACCAGCGCAAGCGTATCTTCATGCATCTCGCGATCCTTGTGACCGCCTTCCCCGACATCGTCGACCAGCGTGTGAATCGCTTCAACGATCGGGTCGAGGGCGTCTTCATTGCCGGTCAGCATCATCCAGGACCAGAGTGCCGCAGCCCCCTGCTTGTCAAAGGCATCGAAGGTCAGGTCGACAATATCGCGCACGCTGCCTTCCCCGGAGCGGGATTTCAGGATCGCCTGCGCAATCATACCGCAGACTTCGTCTGACAGATAGGCCGCAAGCGCCTTCTGCAGGCCGGAGGCGGAACCGAAATGGTGCAACAGATTGGCATGGGTGCGACCGATCCGCCCGGCTACGGCCTTCAGCGTAACCGACTGCGGACCGGTCTCGATCAGCAGGTCGCGCGCGGCGGCCAGCGCCATGCCACGACTTTCTTCAGGGGAGAGGCGACGTTTCGCTATTGACATTTATGTAAGCAGCCCTATTTTCATTGTTGTTAGCTATAGTCTGCATTTCGCAAAATGGAAGCATCCGATGAATATGCTTGGCTCCGTCCGCACCGAACCTGAAACCATCAAGACCCCCACACCAGCGGGTCATGAAATAACGCCCCGCGACCGTCGTTTCGGCCGCGAAGCGGATTTCAATCCCGAAAAATACTGGCAAAATGGTGATCCGGTCGCGACCGCCTTTTACAATTGCCTGTCGCTCACCTTCCCGCGTGGCGAGGCCTTTTTCATCGAAAGCGTGAAAGAATTTCGCGATCATACGCCACAGAAACTGCAGAAAGAGATCCGCGCCTTCATCCAGCAGGAAGTGATCCACACCCGCGAACATCTGGCGCTCAACCGCCGGGTCGAGGAAAATGGCTATGACACCAGCCGGATCGAACAGCGCATCATCGAATCGCTCAGCATGACCAAGGACCGGCCCAAGATCACCAATCTGGCGGCGACGATGATCCTCGAGCATTTTACCGCGATCTTGGCCCAGCAATTTCTCGCCAATCCACGGCATTGGAAGGATTCCGATAAGGAAACTGCTGACCTGTGGCGCTGGCACGCACTGGAAGAGATTGAGCACAAGGGCGTCGCCTATGACACCTGGCTCTACGCGACCCGCGACTGGAGCCGCTGGCAACGCTGGAAAGTGAAGGCGCTGATGATGCTGATCATCACCCGCAATTTCTGGGGCAACCGCTGGAACGACTCGCTCGATCTGCTGGCACAGGACGGCTTGACCGGATGGCGGGTGAAGCTCAGGCTGCTGAAATTCCTGCTGGTTGAACCGGGTATCGCACGGGCGATCATCATTCCCTGGATCAAATTCTTCCTGCCCGGATTTCATCCGTGGAACGAAGACGACCGGCATCTGATCCAGCGCGCCGAAAGCGAATATGAAGCGGCGATCACCGGACGGCCGGCAACCGCCTAGACTTGGAGCCTAGCTGGCAGCGGTCAATGCGCTGCCTTGCTCATGTCGACTTTTTCGATCCATTCGGGGAAGAAACTGGGTTCCCGGGTTGACCAGCCGGGTGCCGTCGCAGCGGCTTCGCTGATCGACTGGAGCAGGCCCTTGCGGGTTTTCGGGTGCAGATGCGGAAGCGCTGCCGCCGCGCAGAAAGCACCGGGCAGCCAGGGACGGGAATCCGGCCCGAGCAGGCGCTCGTAAAGAAAGCGGAAGGCAGGGAAGCTGTGGATACGACCCTGCCCCAGATCATAAGCGGCCAGCGAAATCAGCGACGGCATGAACGCTTCGATGCTGTCGATCGCACAATCCTGAGGGATGGCTTTGCGAATATCGGCGAGTTTTTTGTACAAGGACATCTGGACCTTAATCCCGGCTTCCTCGACCTTGTCACGCGACCAGGTTTCGATCGCGTCGGACCGTTCGAGGCCAACATCGAGCGAACGACGGATATAGCGCTGCGCCGCCGAGCTAAAACTCGCGAATTCCTTCATTTCGGCCAGCGTCATGGCGCCGGGTACGGGGCGGATTTCCTTGGTCATAGTCTCGCAACTCCTCGTGGACTGATCCCACGAAGACATTTGAGCCAAACATGGTTAGCAATTGGTTAAATTAGCCCGGATTAATTGCGCTTGGGGCCTCCAACTTCGGAAAATTGCGCGTCAGGCTTATAAAGTTTCGACCAACCGCAAGCATGGTTCGACCGGTCACGATTCCCCTAGAGACAATAGATACCATATTGGCCTAAGCTGCCTCGAAACCATGAATTGAATGCATATGAGAAAATTTGAACTGGGAAATCACAAGCCGTCGGTCGGACATCAGGTTGCAATCCTGTCGATACTCGGATTCTGGCTTTTCTACGTGATCGTCCTGACCTTGCGAGCGTCGATCGGCGATTGGCCAGCCCAGGGCGAAATGGCGATGCGCCGCATCGTCGTGACGATTTTCGGCATCGGCATTACCTACCTGCTTTATCTCGTGCTCCGGCAGTTTGAGGACAAGGCGCTGTCCACCCGGATCATCACCGCGTTCGCCGCCGCGATTCCCTGCGCGATCATCATCGCCTGGTTCAACCATCTGGTGTTCAATGTCTATTATCCGGAAAATCTCTGGGACGAGGCGCATGTCGAGGAAATGCGCAAATATATGGCGCAAGACAATCTGGCGCTGAAAGCGATTTCCGAAGACGCGACCTCCCGCTTTTTCTTCATTATCAGCTGGGCCTCGCTCTATCTGACCCTGAGCTATGCCGGCGAAGTCCGCCAGGTCGAGCGCAAGGCCGCCCGCTTTGCCCAGGCGGCGCAGGATGCCGAACTGCGCTCGCTGCGCTATCAGGTCAATCCGCATTTCCTGTTCAACACGTTGAACAGCCTCAGCACCCTGGTGATGCGCAGCCAGCCGGAAGAAGCCGAAGAAATGATTCTCAACCTTTCGAAATTCTACCGCACCAGCCTGTCCGGTGATCCGCTGGAAGATGTGCCCCTGTCCGAAGAAGTGCATCTGCAGAATCTCTATCTCGATATCGAGGCGGTTCGCTTTCCCGAACGGCTGCGGACAAAGGTCAATATTCCCGACGATCTGCTCGGCGTGCTGGTGCCCGGCCTGATCCTGCAGCCGCTGGTCGAAAATGCGATCAAGCACAGCGTCGCGCACAGCAAACGGCCGGTCACGATCACGATCAGCGCGCGGTCTGACGGCGATAATCTGATCCTCACGGTTGCCGATGACGGCGATCCGCGACCGGTCGATCTGCATGACAATGGCACCAGCAGTGGCATTGGTCTGGCCAATGTCCGCGACCGGCTCGAAACGCGCTTTGGCCGGCAAGCCAGCCTGCAGACTGTACGTCCGGCAGAAGGCGGCTATATTGCGCAACTGACCTTGCCATTGATGCTGGATAATCCATGACCGAAGAAACCGAACTGAAACCGCTGACGACCCTGATTGTCGATGATGAACCGCTGGCGATCGAGCGCCTGCAACTGCTCTGCGCCCGGCAACCGGATATCAACCTGATCGGCACTGCCAGCGATGGCGAAGCGGCGCTGCGGCTGACCGAACAGTTGAAACCCGATCTGCTGCTGCTCGACATCGCGATGCCCGGCAAGGACGGGCTGGATGTCGCGCGCGCGCTGTCGGGCAAGGTCGATGCGCCAGCGATCATATTTGTCACTGCCTTTGACCGTTTTGCAGTCGAGGCCTTTGATGTGGCAGCGATCGACTATGTGCTGAAACCGGTCGAGAATGCGCGGCTGACATTGGCGATTTCCCGGGTACGGGAACGCACGGCGGAACCACGCAACAGCGAAGCGGACGACTCGCCCTGGGCGGAAGAATTCTGGGTACCCTATAAGTCCGAACTGCGCCGCATAGTCGCCGCCGAAATTGACCGCGTTGAAGCGGAACGCGACTATATGCGCCTGCATGTCGGCAGCGTCAGCTATCTGCTGCACCAGACCATCACCGGTCTGGAAGAACGGCTCAATCCCGAAGAGTTCATCCGGCTGCACCGTTCGCATCTGGTTCGTCGCGACTGGATCGCCGGACTCCGCCATGATGGCGGCGGCGTCTGGATGGCCTGCCTCAAGTGCGGCACCGAAATCCGCATCGGCCGGACGCATCTAGCGGCAGCGAAGAAGCTGGCGGGGCGCTAGCCTATCGACAGGCTAGTGCCGTTCACTTTCGACCGAACCTAATCGCCCGGCAGGTCGGCCAGCAACTTGTCCAGGGTCGCCGGATAATCGCGAACCCGGATCCCTGTCGCGTTGTAGATCGCGTTGGTCACTGCTGCAGCGGCACCGCAGATACCCAGCTCACCAATGCCCTTGGCCTGGATCGGGCTGGCCCATTCATCCCGCTCCTTGAGCAAGACGACCTCGATTTGCGGGACATCCAGATTTACCGGGATATGATATTCCGCCAGATCATGATTGACGATATGGCCATCCCGATTGTCGAAAACCAGTTCTTCTGTCAGAGCGCTGCCGATACCCCAGATCATCCCGCCATAGCATTGCGAAGTTGCGGTTTTCTCGTTCAATATCCGGCCAGCGCCAAACACCCCGAGCATCCGCTTGACGCGCGTTTCACCGGTCACCGCATTGACAGCGACTTCGGCAAAATAGGAGCCATAGGTCGCTTGCTGCATCTCTTCCAGCGTCTGGCCGGGTTCGATATGGCCGATCGCAGAGATCGCTTCTCCGTCCAGAATTTCGCTGATCGGCCGGGCCGCATCGCCTCGGCCAACCCTGCCATCGACGAGCGGCAGGTCCGCTTCATCGATGCCGAGCTTCTTGGCGATCGCCTTGCGAATGTCTTCGCAGGCCAGGAACACCGCCGAACCGGCAGACGCAGCGCCCCAGGAACCGCCGGAACCGGGGCCACGAGGAAAATCGCTATCGCCCAATTTGGTGTCGACCTTATCGGCAGGCAACCCAAGCATCTCGCCAGCGATTTGCGTCAGGATTGCATAAGTGCCGGTGCCGATATCGGTCATGTCGGTTTCGACCAGCGCGCTGCCATCGGCGAGCAGCGTCACCCTGGCTTTCGCTTCGGACAGGATATTGACCCGGGCAGCGCCGGCCATGCCATGCCCGATCAGCCAGTCGCCTTCGCGCAGCGAGCCCGGCTTTTTGTTGCGCTTGTCCCATTCGAAGATTCTCGCGCCTTCATCCAGCGATTCGACAAAGCGGCGCGAGGAATAGGGAATATCCTGCTCCGGATGCCGCTCCGGGACGTTGCGCTTTCGCAGTTCCACCGGATCGATCCCGGCTGCTTCCGCCAGTTCGTCCATGGCGTTTTCCAGCACCTGCATGCCAACCGCCTCGCCCGGTGCGCGGACGGAGCCACCGCAGGTCCGGTTGACCCGCGCCACTTCGATGCCGAGCCTGCGATGCTCGCCGCCATACATGAAATGGGTCGCCTGGGTGACCGGCTCGTAAAAGCCTTCTCCCGGCAGATTGGACACCAGACATTCATGGCCGATGCCGGTCAGTACCCCATCTTCGCCGCAGGCAAGACGGACATGCTGCCGGGTTTCCGACCGGCGCATGGTGGTTTCAAACACCTG
>JAGPVK010000279.1 GCA_018067055.1 Sphingomonadales bacterium
ACAATGATGTTATCGAAATTCCGTTGCACGGCCGGATTGCCGCAGGCGCTCCGATCGAGGCGATGGAAGGCCAGTCGGCGCTCAGCGTGCCTGCCGCCCTGCTTGGCCCCGGCGAACATTATGCGCTGGAAGTGTCCGGCGATTCGATGATCGACGCGGGCATTCTCGATGGCGATTATGCGCTGATCCAGAAAACCGAAGTGGCGCGCGATGGCGAGATTGTCGTGGCGTTGATCCACGAGGAAGAGGCCACGCTAAAATATCTGCGCAAGGATGGTCGAAACATCCGCCTCGATCCCGCCAACGCCGCCTATGAACCGCAAATATATGGCGAGGGTGAAGTGCGCATCCAGGGCAAGATGGCCGGATTGCTGCGCCGCTACTGATTTCGGTTGCCGGGTTGCTCGGCTTCGGTCTCAGCGGAGCGATAGCGGGTCCAGACATGCTGGCCGGTCCAGCCGAACGCGGTGGATATTTTCTGATTTTCCAGATTGATGGTCATGCCGCCGACTTGTGATAGCAGGGTCCGGTCGACCTTCAACCAGCGCGGCTGACAGCTTGCCGGCAGCCATCGTTCGCTGACCACAATATCGGCGCGGCGGCAGGCCGCCGATAGCGCGATAACCGGGATATGGTGGGCACTGCGGGTCGCCAATATCTGCCAGTCCTGCTCGCCCGCGTGCACGGTGACCAGACAGCTGTCAGCATTACAGTCCGCATTGGGCCAGTCTTCCAGCGCCTCCGATTCCCCCTCGACACCGGCATTCTCCCGGATCATGTCGCGGATGAAATCGCCACTGCGGGTGCGCAGCATCGCCAGCTCGCCTTGATCATTGCGAATACCAAGATGGCGTCCGTCACCGGTGATGTAGATATCGGGCGCTCGCGTGCCGGCGATGATCAGCGCTCCGACGAGCGCCGGGATCATCCCCCAATAGCGCCACCGCTCGCGCCACAGGCAGAGCCACAGGCCGCCAAGCAGCACCAGTCCGAACGCCACGACCGGCATGGTCGGCAACATCGTCACCGCGCCGGGCCGGCTGGAGACAAAATGCGCCAGCCCGATCAGCCCGGAGAGCGCCTTGCCGCAGAACCACCAGACCGGCGCGCCGAGACCGACGCTATCCAGCAGCAACGCCAGCGCCTCCAGCGGCATGATCACAAAGGTCGTCAGTGGAATGGCGATGATATTGGCCAGCGCGCCATAGAGGCCTGCCTTGTGAAAATGATAGAGTGCGATCGGCATCAGCGCGATTTCCACCACCAGACCGGTCAGGAACAGCGAATATATGAAACGCCCGGCGCGGCGCAGCCAGCTTTCCTCCCGCAGCATGAACAGCGCCTTGATCCGCGGATGTTCGTGCAGCGCGATGATCGCGGTAACCGCCGCAAAACTGAGCTGAAAGCTCGGCCCGACCAGCGCTTCCGGCCAGAATATCAATACGAACAGCGCGCCCGCCGCGACCATCCGCAAGGTGATCGCGCTGCGCCCCATCATCAGCGCCACCAGCACCAGCAAGGCAGCGACGCAGGCGCGGATCGTCGGCACCTGCGCGCCGGTCAGCAGTGTATAGGCAAGCGCCGCCAACGCCGCGCACCCGGCCGCGATCACCGGCAACCGGAAACGCAGTGCCAGCAGCGGCGACAGAGCGAGCGACTTAAGCACCAGCAGGTAGATAGCCCCGACCACCGCGGTGACGTGCAGTCCGCTGATCGACAGCAGATGCGCCAGCCCGCTGCGCCGCATCGCCTCGGCATCCGCTTCGGCAATCGCGCCGCGATCCCCGGTGGCCAGTGTCGCGCCAATCGCCCCCGCTGCTCCCGACATTTGTGACTGGACATGCGCAGACAGCCGTTGCCGGTAGCTGGCCAGCGCGAACAACGGATCAGCGGTCCGTAAAATCCTGATCTCGCCCAGCGCCTGCCCGGTCGCGCCGAGCCCCTGAAACCAGGCGCGTTCGGAAAAATCATAGGCTCCCGGCAGCGCTGGCATCGCCGGTGGCATCAGCCGCGCCCGCAGCTGGATCAGCGCGCCGTCCTGCAATTCGGGAACGACCTGCTCGAGCGGCACATTCACCCGAACCCGCAGCGGCAGCTCTGGATGGTCGCCGGTACGCAGCGTCAACCGGACCATATCGCGGGCCAGGACCGGCTCGACCCGCTCGATCTCGGCATTGAACAGGGTGACAAGCGGCCGCTCCAGCACCGGCGCGGCCACGCTCCACGATCTGGACCAGATCAGCGCGCAGCCGATCGCGGCCAGCAGCACGAACCAGAATATTGCTTTTCCTGCTCGCCTCTCTCGCCCGGTCACGACGGCGAACAGACCCAGCGCAGCGCACAGGCTGATGAAGGCCAGCCACCAGGCGGGATTGGCCAGTTGGAACCACGCCGCTATCCCGCAGCCCAGCGCCACCGGCACCCATAAAGGCAATTGGTCCCGTTCCCGCTCGAGCAGCATTTCGAGCTTTTCCAGCGGCCGCCTGTCACGCCAGAAATCAGACAATTGTCGCGGATGAAACACCATGCTAAGGGCGACAGCAATTGGTCCGAAACCGGTGCCTCTGGCGCTCTTCGGGCTGACTCTATCCCGCATTCAAAAAACCTATCACAGGGACAAAGCCAGCGTGAATTCAAAAGTTAATGATCAGCCGAAACAGACAAACGGGGTTGTAACCCGCTTTGCGCCTTCGCCCACGGGCTTTCTGCATATTGGCGGTGCCCGGACCGCGATGTTCAACTGGCTGTTTGCCCGCCATCACGGCGGCAAGGCGCTGCTGCGGATCGAGGATACCGACAAGGCACGCTCGACCCAGGAAGCGATCGATGCGATCATCGAAGGACTCGACTGGCTGGGCCTCGACTGGGATGATGAAACGGTGTTCCAGTCGGAACGCGCCGAACGCCATGCGGAAGTCGCCCATGAACTGCTGGCTTCCGGTAATGCCTATAAATGTTTCGCGACCGCGGAAGAGTTGACCGCGATGCGCGAACAGCAGCGGGCAGAGAAAAAGCCGATGCGCTATGACGGCCGCTGGCGCGACCGCGATCCGTCGGAAGCGCCGGAAGGCGCGCCGTTCGTGATCCGTCTGAAAACCGAAACCACGGGCAAGGTGACCATCGCCGACATGGTGCAAGGCGATGTTTCGGTGCAGAATGGCGAGATCGACGACTTCATCCTGCTGCGCTCCGATGGCTCGCCCACCTATATGCTCGCGGTCGTCGTTGACGATCATGACATGGGCGTCACCCATCTGATCCGCGGTGATGACCATCTCAACAACGCCTTCCGGCAGCTGGCGCTGATCAAGGCGATGGGCTGGGCCGAACCGGTCTATGCCCATATCCCGCTGATCCACGGCAATGATGGCGCCAAATTGTCGAAGCGACATGGCGCGCTGGGTGTCGACGCCTATCGCGACATGGGGATATTGCCGGACGCGATGTTCAACTATCTGCTGCGGCTCGGCTGGGGCCATGGCGATGACGAGATCATTTCCCGGGCGCAGGCTATCGAATGGTTTGCCCTCGAAGGCGTCGGCAAATCGCCTTCGCGCTTCGACACGAAAAAGCTGCAAAATCTCAACGGCCATTATATGCGCGACGCCGAAGATGCGGATCTCGTGCGGCTTGCCACCCCCTGGATCGAGCAGGATTTGGCGCAGGCCCTGACGCCAGCAGACAAGGAATTGCTCGGTCAGGCGATGCCGGTTTTGAAAAGCCGGGCAAAAAATCTGATCGAATTGGCCGAATCCAGTCTTTTTCTCTTTAAAAAGAGACCACTTGGCCTCGACGAACGCGCAGAAAATCTGCTAGACGCTGACGCACGGACGCTGCTTAAATCGATTCACCTTGGCTTGACTGATCTGGAAGACTGGACACTCGAGGCAACGGAAGAAGTCATAAAAGCGATCGCGGAGTCTGCCGAATTGGGGTTGGGAAAGCTCGCACAACCTATGCGCGCGGCACTGACAGGAAGTACCAGTTCACCCGGAATTTTTGACGTCCTGATACTTCTCGGCAAGGAAGAGTCACTGGGGCGTCTTGCAGATCAAATGGAAAAAACCTGAATTTCAGGAGCAGAAAGGACAATATCGTGGGCGATAACGCAAAATTCAGCATCAACGGCGAAGATTACGAATATCCGGTTCTGACGGGCACAGTGGGCCCCGATGTCGTCGATATTCGCAAATTATACGGCCAGACCGGTGCCTTCACCTATGACCCGGGCTTTACCTCGACCGCCAGTTGCGAGTCAGAACTGACCTTCATCGACGGCGGCGAAGGCGTGCTGCTGCACCGCGGCTATCCGATCGAACAGCTTGCCGAGCAGAGCAGCTTCATGGAAGTCGCGCATCTGTTGCTGCGTGGCGAATTGCCGACGGCGGATGAATATTCCGACTTCACCAACACGATCACGCGCCACACCATGGTGCACGAGCAATTGCGGGGCTTCTATCAGGGTTTCCGCCGCGATGCCCATCCGATGGCGATCATGTGCGGTGTCGTTGGCGCATTGTCAGCTTTCTATCATGACAGCACCGACATCAACGATCCCGCCCAGCGGATGATCGCCAGCCACCGCCTGGTCGCCAAGATGCCGACCATTGCTGCCATGGCTTATAAATATTCGATCGGCCAGCCATTCGTCTATCCGGACAATGACCTGTCCTACACCGGCAATTTCCTGCGCATGACCTTCGGTGTCCCTGCCGAACCATATGAAGTGCACCCGGCGATTGAAAAGGCGATGGACCGGATTTTCATCCTCCATGCCGATCATGAGCAAAATGCATCCACCTCGACCGTCCGCCTGGCTGGTTCTTCCGGTGCCAATCCGTTTGCCTGTATCGCAGCGGGCATTGCCTGCCTGTGGGGCCCGGCGCATGGCGGCGCCAATGAAGCGGCGCTCAACATGCTGAAGGAAATCGGTCATCCTGATCGCATTCCGGAATATATCGCGCGCGCCAAGGACAAGGACGATCCGTTCCGTCTGATGGGCTTTGGTCACCGCGTTTACAAAAATTACGATCCACGTGCATCGGTGATGCAGGAAACGGTCCGTGAAGTGTTCGAAACGCTGAAGGTCAAGGATCCGGTGTTTGATGTGGCGCTGCAGCTTGAGGAAATGGCGCTCAACGATCCCTATTTCATCGACAAGAAACTGTTCCCGAATGTCGATTTCTATTCGGGCATCATCCTGTCGGCAATTGGTTTCCCGACCTCGATGTTCACCGTATTGTTCGCTCTCGCCCGCACCGTCGGCTGGGTTGCGCAGTGGAACGAGATGATTTCCGATCCCGGCCAGCGCATCGGTCGCCCGCGTCAGCTCTATACGGGCCCTGCGAAGCGCGACTATGTGTCGATCGACAAGCGCTAAAGTCTTCAGATATTGAGAAAAGGGGGAGCCAGCGTGCTCCCCTTTTTTATGGCTTTTTCCGCTCTGGCAGCGATAGCGTGAAGGTCGAGCCTGCCCCGCCCTGGCTCTCGACGGAGAGACTGCCGCCCATCGCCCGAGCGAGCCGGCGAGAAATAAACAGTCCAAGGCCACTGCCGCCATCACCGGATCGACCCAGACGCTCGAACTTT
>JAGPVK010000285.1 GCA_018067055.1 Sphingomonadales bacterium
CTGCAAGGGCTGGTGCCGTCCGCTGGAGCAGCAATTGCTCGCCGTACCGCTCGAAAAAGTGGCACGCTTTCCGAAACGGGTGCAGGAACTATTGGGTTACAATATCCACCCGCCCTTCATGGGCTATGTCGACGGCATGCACCCGAGCCGGCAACTGCCAAACCGGACCGACTGACCGCCGGAATCGTCGCCTCGTCCATCTGTTTTCCAGGGGAGATAATATTTGAAAGCCTTGGAAAGTTCAGCACCGCTGATCGTCTATGTCGACATCAAGAGCCCTTATGCCTTTGCCGCGATCCGGCCGACGCTGGCTCTGGAAACAGCGCTGGACATGCGGTTTGACTGGCGACCGCTAACGCTCGATATTCCCAGCTATCTGGGATCGGCGCGGAAGAGCAAGGGCAAGCTGGTCGAAAGCACCCGCAGTGCAAGCCAGTGGGACCGTGTCAAATATGCCTATCGCGACGCGCGCCGCTATGTCGAGCGCCAGGGCTATATGCTCAAGGGTACCGAGAAAATCTGGGACTCGTCGATCGCCAATATCGGTATTTCTTGGGCTATGCAGACGGACCGCGACCGGCTCGGTGCCTATTTCGACGCGGTCTATCCGCCGTTCTGGCGGCGGGAACTGGATATCGAAAATATCGCCGTGGTCGAGGCCTGTCTGGAGCAGGCGGGAATCGACGCGAACGGCTTTGCCGCCTTTGCGCAAGGCGAGGGCCGAGTCAGGCATGATGCCCTGCAGGCGCAACTCCATCCGAGCGGCATTTACGGCGTGCCAACCTATGTCTTTGACGGCACCATCCTGTTTGGTCGCGAGCATCTTCCCTTTGTCCGCTGGCATTTGCAGGGGCGACAAGGTCCGGCGCCCGATATCGCCTATGACATTGGTGATGCGGAGTCAGTCGCATGCTGACCGTCGCCATCGATTTCAAGTCACCCGCTTCCTATCTGGCGCTCGAACCGACATTGGATCTGGTCCGCGAAACCGGCGTAGCTGTTGCATGGCTGCCTTTCTCGGTACGGCCCTTTTCCGTGCCCGCAGAAAAAGCGAACGAGACCGTGGGCGAGCGCCATCGCCGCGTCCGCGCCATCGCCCAGCGCGACACCCATTTGCATTATGCAGCGGTTCAGGGGCTTCCGATGCAGTTTTCGAACACGCCCGCGGGCAGCGAGATCGCCCTGGCAGCCCTGGCCGGCATCGAAGGCGACCCAGTCCCGTTCATCCGCGCCGCTTTTTCCGCTTACTGGTCCGGGCAGGCGGATCTGGACGACGAAGCGATAGTAGCCGCCCTGTTTTCGGCGCTGCACCTACCCGCACCCGATCTGCAATCGTCCCTCGCCACACTGGCTTCGATTCGCGCACGAGCCGAAGAATCCGGCATTTTCGAATCGCCATCCTATCTCATCGCGGACCAGCTGTTCGTTGGCCGCGAGCATCTCCCCTGGATAGGTTCGCTGATCTCAGCGGCACCGGTCCGGTAAAATCCGGTTCTTTTTCTTGCGAATCCGGGAATCTCGGTATAAGGGGCTGGTTCTTTCCGAAACCATGCATATATCCGAACACAGTCAAATGACTGACACCCGGAGTTTATGTGGCAACCGGCAAGAAAGTTTAGGGAATCAAGCATGGCAAAAGTCAATCCAGGCGAATTCATGAATCAGGTCAAGGCTGAGACCAACAAGGTCGTCTGGCCAACTTGGCCCGAGACCGTCCGCACGGCGATCCTCGTGTTGATCATGACCACCATATTGGGCTTGTTTTTTCTGGGCGTTGATTCGATTTTTAACGGGATTGTAGGCTGGCTCCTGAGCCTTGCATAAACGCCCCACACAGATTTTTTAGGTTATTCGCATGGCACGCTGGTACATCATTCACGCTTATTCGGGCTTTGAACACAAGGTCAAGGAAGCCATTGAGGCCGACGCCAAGCGGCTTGGCCTGACCGAACTGGTCGAG
Source organism: Sphingomonadales bacterium (assembly GCA_018067055.1). Classification (GTDB taxonomy): domain Bacteria; phylum Pseudomonadota; class Alphaproteobacteria; order Sphingomonadales; family Sphingomonadaceae; genus Parasphingorhabdus. Next base: position 1,961 of record JAGPVK010000285.1, read on the forward strand.
GATATCGAAGTCCCGACCGAGACGATCACCGAAGTCAAGCGCGGCAAGAAGATCCAGTCGGAGCGGAAATTCTTCCCCGGCTATGTGCTGGCCAAGCTGGAAATGACCGATGATGTCTATCACCTGGTCAAGAACCAGCCCAAGGTCACCGGCTTTCTCGGCAGCAGCGGCAAGCCGCAGGCGATCAGCGAATCCGAAGCCGCCCGCATTCTCAACACCAAGGAAGAAGCGGCCAACGCTCCGAAAGAACGGATCACGGTCAGCTACGAAATTGGCGACGAGGTCAAGGTCAAGAGCGGCCCGTTCAACAGCTTCAACGGCATTGTCGAGGAACTCGATTTCGACAAGAACAAGGTCAAGGTTTCGGTGTCGATCTTTGGTCGCGCAACCCCGGTCGAACTGGACTTTGGCGAAGTCGACCTGATTAGCTAGCACTGGCTCTTCTGCTTGATCCGGCTCCGCCCTGCTTATGCTGATGACGTGGCTGCACTAGCGAAGCTCGGCACCGCGACCTTTACCAGCGCCTTCGGACATCTGTATTCTAGTAAAAATCTGGCCAGTTTTCTGGCGCAGACGCAGTCGGAATCTCGCATTGCCTCCAACATAGCCGACCCCGCTGTCCTCTATTGTCTGGCAGAAGACACCGCCAGCGGCAACCTGGTCGGCTATTGCAAGATTTCCACCAACATCGGCCTAGATTACGATCCCGGCTCGACCGGCGCGATCGAATTGTCGCAACTCTATCTCGACGATAGCCAGTTTGGAACAGGCTTGGCCAACCAATTGATGGACTGGGTCATTTCCAAGGCCCGCAAGCGCAACTGCGGGGAGATCATCCTGAGCGTCTTTTCCGAGAACTTCCGCGCCCAATCCTTTTATCATCACTACGGCTTCGAGCATATTGCCGATACCATTTTCATGGTCGGTGATCATTGCGATGCCGAATTTCTGTACCGGCTAACGCTCACCGATTGAGTGCAGCCTTTCGTTTTTTCGAATCACTTGCCAATCGGCCGTACTTGACCTATGCGCGCCGCGTCATCGCGAAAAAGGCGTTGGCTCCATCGTGGGAGGAGACACAGTCTCCGTCTGACCACTTAATTTGATCTGTCGCCGAGGCCCGCTCATCCTGAGCTTGTCGAAGGACGGAAACAGAAAGAAAAGGACAGCCAAATGGCTAAGAAAATTGATGGTTATATCAATTTGCAAGTACCTGCCGGTATTGCAAATCCATCCCCGCCGATCGGCCCAGCACTGGGTCAGCGCGGCGTTAATATCATGGAATTCTGCAAGGCGTTTAACGCGGCGACAGACAAGCTTGAAAAAGGCACGCCAATTCCGACCAAGATCACGGTCTATGGCGATCGCAGCTTCACCTTCGAAACCAAGACCCCGCCAGCCAGCTATCTGATCAAGAAGACTGCCAAGCTGAAAAAGGGTTCGAGCGAACCGGGCAAGACTTCCGGCGGAACCATCAAGGTTTCGCAGATCAAGGAAATCGCCGAAACGAAAATGGCCGATCTCAATGCCAACAGCATTGATCAGGCTATGAAAATCATTTCAGGCACCGCACGCTCGATGGGCGTAGACGTGGTGGAGGGATAAGAACATGGCGAAACTCTCCAAAAAAATGCAGGCGATCAATGCAAAAGTCGATCGCGAAAAACTGTACGGCATTGATGAAGCCATCAAGACGCTGAAAGACCTCGCTTCTACCTCGAAGTTTGACGAGACCCTTGATGTCGTGCTCAACCTTGGTGTTGACCCTCGCCACGCTGACCAGATGGTCCGCGGCGTGGTCTCGCTTCCTGCCGGCACCGGCAAGGAAACCCGCGTTGCTGTGTTTGCCAAGGATGCGAAAGCAGACGAAGCACGCGAAGCGGGCGCCGACACGGTTGGCGCAGAAGATCTGATGGAAGCCATGCAGGGCGGCGATCTCAACTATGATCGCATCATCGCAACCCCGGACATGATGGGCCTCGTCGGTCGTCTCGGTAAGGTTCTCGGTCCGAAAGGCCTGATGCCAAACCCGAAACTCGGCACGGTGACCCCGAATGTCGGGCAAGCGGTCAAGGACGCCAAGGGCGGCCAGGTTGAATATCGCGTTGAAAAAGCCGGTATCATCCACAATGGCCTCGGCAAGGTCAGCTTCTCCGAAGCCGATCTGCGCAAGAATTTCGATGCGCTGGTCAGTGCTGTCGTGAAAGCGAAACCAGCCGGCGCCAAGGGTAAATATGTCCGCAAGGTCGGGCTGAGCACAACCATGGGCCCAGGCCTCAAGGTTGATCTCGGTGAGATCGAAGGCGCCTGATTCGTCGCGCGTCACCCCCACTAGGGGATGACATGAACAACTGTTATAAAAAGGCCGGGCATGATCCCGGCCTTTTTTCTTGCGCCCTATTTTAAGGACCAGCAATGACCCAATTGCAGATCAGCGCGGACCTGTCCTACCGTCTGCCCGCGCCCTGCACCATCTTGGTCCAGGTCGAGGCAGCGGCAACGCCAGACCAACGACTCGACCAGTCTCGCATCACCATCGGCCCTGCTGGTGACAAGGCGGTGATCCCTGCCCATGACCGGATCGGCACCCGGCTATGGACGACGCAGCAGCAACAGCTGACCATTTCCTATGCCGCACAGGTCACGGTTGATCGCGCCAATCCGGATTTTGCCACCCTGCCCGCAACCCCGCTGCCCGACCTGCCGGGCGAGGCCGTGCCCTATCTGTTCAACTCGCTCTATTGCTCGGTCAGCGCTTTTGACCAGCTGGTATCGAGCGAATTTGCCGGCCTGAAGGGTGGCCCGCTGATTGCCGCGATGGCGGACCATATCGCCCGGACCATGACCTACGGATCGGACCGTGACAATGCCCACACCAACGCCCAGCAAAGCTATGCCGCGCGCAAGGGCGTGTGCCGCGACTATGCCCATATAATGATCAGCATGGCCCGCGCCGCCAATATCCCGGCCCGCTTTGCCAGCACCTATGCGCCCGACGTCCAGCCACAGGATTTTCACGCCGTGCCCGAAGTCTTTCTCGATGGCCGCTGGCACCTGATCGACCCCACCGGCATGGCGCAGGCGTCTGAAATGGCGGTGATCGGCATCGGCCGCGACGCCACCGATGTATCCTTCCTGACCGCCTTTGGCAGCATGAATATGGTCGAGCAGCGGGTGAACGTCAGGCGCGTCTGAGCCGCGACCCGCAATTTCCGGCTTTCAAAGCGCCACATTTTTCCTTTATGCTTGTCACCGAACAACTCCCGGGAGGAAAATATGCACAAGGGTTCCTGCCTCTGCGGTGCCATCCAGATTGAGGTCGAGGGCGACCTGCCCGAGGCCGACGCCTGCCACTGCAACCAGTGCCGCAAGCAATCCGGCCATTACTGGGCCTCGATCGACGTCCCGACCAGCGCCGTCACCATCACCGGCGAAGACCATATCCGCTGGTATCAATCCTCCGAAAAAGTCCGCCGCGGTTTCTGCGACACCTGCGGCTCCTTCCTGTTCTGGGACCCGATCCACCACGACAAGATCGCCATCGCCATGGGCAGTTTCGACAAACCCACCGGAACCAAAATCTGGAGCCACATCTTTGTCGCCGACAAGGGCGATTATTACGAGATTGAAGAAGGCGTGCTGCAGCGGGATCAGTAAACCTTCTCCCCTGAGGGAGAAGGGTACGAGGCTAGGCGGAGTTGGATGAGGGTGCCCTGCCCTCGAGAAGACGGTACACCCTCACGGGAGAGGGGATTGGGTGCTACTCCGCTGGGTGACTCACCCTCAGGAAAATCGCTGCCGAACGTTGACATTGCGGAGAATCCCGCTAATGGCTCCCATACAAATTGTGCTTCCCTCAAAAGAATCACAATTTCCGTCCGAGACAGCGGGTGAGGGGAATTTGCCTCTCTTAATTTCCAGCCTAGACGGGGATCAGTTTTTTCGTGTGGAGACACACGGGCACGCAGCCAGCGTTTTCTAACATGGCAGAGCGACCAAAACCCCCCTTCGGATTATATGCGGAATGGTGCAAGCCAGACCGTTCGTTTGTCATCCCAGCGCAGGCTGGGATCCAACCCGAACCATCGTGTTTCCACGATAGGCGGGTTAGGCCCCTGCCTTCGCAGGGGTGACGCTTTAGTAGAATTGGACTGCGCGTCAAAACGCAGTCCACGTGAAGGAGCAAAATATGGATCGTGGTCAAAAGACCGAAGCGGTTGTCGCTCTGAACGCTATTTTCAAGCAGGCCGGGGTGGTCGTGGTGACACGCAACCTGGGTCTGACTGTTGCGCAATCAACGGCGCTGCGGACGAAAATGCGGGACGAAGGCGCAAGCTTCAAAGTCTCTAAAAACCGCCTTGCCAAGCTGGCTCTCGAAGGAACCGACTATGGCCCGATAGCAGAT
>JAGPVK010000299.1 GCA_018067055.1 Sphingomonadales bacterium
GAGGTGCCAAACGATTGGGCTACCGCGAGAGTGAGCAATGACCCGATTATCATTATCGCCGCTCCAAAATATTCCGAGCGAGAGCCGCGCAAAATTGCATATCCGCAGCAGACGAAAAGAAATATATAATAGACATAAGCCCAGATCGTATTGAATATCATAGTACCAAGACTTGCTTCACGATTCATCTATCTGCCGCCACGTGAACCCGAACTGCTCGCACCTAGGCAGCGTGATCAACCATATTTACGATATTCTCGACAGTCTCTTCGGCTAGCACAGGTGGCTTCATATCACCGGAGCCAAGAGCCATTGCCTGCAGTCCAACCTGATCGCGCGTTTCAGCCAGCCGGTGATGGGTTGCAACCAAATGTCCTCTGGACCCGACCATTGCGGACAATGTTTCCGCTGCTTCGGAAATCGCGTCCTGGCCGACCACAGCCGACAGGTTCGCGTCGATCCTTGCTATCGGCATATATCCGATTAAATCCGCCATTTTGCAGATAGCTTCATCCAGGGCGTGCTCAGCCGCATATAGTTTTTCCGCCAAATGTTTGGCTGCATTTTGTCGCTGTTTTAGCATCCTTGTTCCTTTTCCTGACTTCAACATCCCGCGTCACCCGATCATTTGCATGCAACTGGCGAAAGCGCTGAAAGTGCCGGAAGTGCTCAGCCCTTGAGCCGGGACAGTGCTTCCAGCCCCGATATCAGTCCACCGAAGGACAGAGCAGCCCCGATCGCAATGGCCAATATCCATCCCAGACGCTCGATCGGAGCGAGACGGTTTTTCTCGCCACGATAGCGAGGAATGGGAAGCGGACGGAGCCTGATGTCGGATTGCTCCAACGCCGTGATAGCACCGCCGCTATCCGCATTCGCACCATCATCCTTTGTGTCGGCCTTTTCGCTTCTGGTTGTTGCGGATGACGGGTTCTGATTGCCATATTTGCCTGCTGGCTCAACCGGCAGCGATTGATATATCAACGGTTGATATGTGTTGTCTTGATCAAGCGCCGCAAATATTCGCGCCGCTTCAAAGCGAGACTGCGCCTGTAAAATCCGCATGGCTGTGCGCAATCGCTGATCCACCGTGTGCGGCGATATGTCGAGTTCTCTGGCAATTTCCTTGGAATTGAGATGCGCCAGCACCAGTCGCAAACAAGCGCGCTGCCCTTCATTGAGCCTGTCTACCGCAGCAAGCCTCATCTCGGCCGGGACCGATCGAATCGAATGTTCAAATTATCGACCAGCTCCGTGCGGCTGCGGTCGTGCAGCAGAAAGCCGAGCGAAATTGCCGGAATCGCTGTCCATGCAACATATCTGTCCCCTGATTGCCATATATCGACCGACTGATACGAGGCGCTTCATTAACAGAAATCCGCGGTTTCGTGAAATTATTCATTTTTGCGCGACCCTCGCATCACCGACTCAGGCCGCAGGTCGAAATGCTGCAAAGTCCGCTGGACTTGCGGTCTGGTTCAGGCCATCAACCTCAAAAAAGGAGAGAGCATGAGCGCAACACAGGCAGAGCCATTGACGAATACCGGACTGGCCTATCGGTCCGACGGGTATCGGAACTATGTCATAATATCGTTGATGCTTCTCTATACTCTGAACTTTATCGATCGCATATTGATCGGTGTTGTCGCGCAACCCATCATCGAAGAGTTCAAGCTGCAGGACTGGCAATTCGGTTTGTTGTCCGGCTTTGGCTTTGCCCTCATGTATACCGTCATGGGCATCCCGATTGCCCGGCTTGCCGAGCGTATGAACCGCGTCAAGATCATAGCCGCCAGCGTCATCCTGTGGTCACTGATGACTGCCTTGTGCGGGATAGCTGGCAGCTTCATCGCACTGCTGGTTTTCCGGATTGGTGTCGGCATCGGCGAAGCCGGTCTGACGCCAGCCGCCAATTCGATCATCTCGGACTATTTCCCACCCCGCAGCCGGGCCCGGGCGATTGCGATTTACACCATGGGCATCACGCTGGGTGGCGTGCTGGCCAACGCCTTTGGTGGCCCGATCACCGAATTATTTTCCTGGCGCGAAGCGTTTCTGGCGCTGGGCGTACCAGGGGTCATTTTCGGTCTGATCTTCCTGTTCACCGTCGAGGAGCCACCCCGCGGTTATGCCGACCCGCCGACAGCAGTCAAACCGAAGAAAATGGGTATAGGGGAGACAATAAGCGAATTGTCGGCCAAGCGCAGTTTCTGGATCAACATGATCGCTGCCGCGCTTGTCGCCTTCGTCGGCTATGGCGTCAGCAATTTTCAGGTCGCCTTTTTTCAGCGCGTGCACGAAATGTCGATCTCGGAAGTGGCACTGCAGATTGCCGTGCCGCTCGGTCTTGCCGCCTCTTTCGGTGCTTTTTTTACCGGCTATCTGACTGAGAGAATGAGCGGTCGCTATCCCAATGTCGTCGCCTGGTTACCAGGCGTCATGCTGATCGCTTGCGTGCCACTCTACTGGATCGGCTTCACCACCGATAGCGTACCCTTCGCTCTGACGGTGCTACTGTTCGCCGCCGCCCTTCACTACGGCTATCTCGGTGCCCAATATACCATCTGCCAGGGCGTTGCGAGTCCGCAGTCACGGGCAACCGCCGTCGCCCTGTTCCTGTTCATCGTCAACCTGATCGGCTATGGCTGCGGCCCTCTCGTCATGGGAATTGCCAGTGACTTGCTGATGAACGCCCATCTCGCAGGCTCCCAGTTTGCTGCGGAGCTGACCGGCCAGATCTGCAAGGGAAAACCGGAAGATCTGGTGGCAACGCTGGGTGCGGCCAAGGCCGGGGTCTGCATGAGCGCAAGCGCAGAAGGATTACGCTGGGCGATGATCTATATCATCGGCATCTTCTTTGTGGCAGGCGGCATGTACATCTATGTCTGCAAGACGCTGCAAAAAGACCTTGTCGCGAAGATGAGCTAGCAGCAATGGCCCTTCCAGAAGCATGGCAGATGATTGCCGAAAACTATCCGGTATCCGTCGTAATGCAGACGCGGTTTCAGGATATTGATCCGAACCGCCATCTCAACAATGTCGCCTTTGCCGCGATGTTCGAGAATGCGCGGGTACGACTGAACCGCTCACTCCGGCCCTGGGCCGATCGGCCGAAGAACGAACGGAGCATGGTGGCAGCCGTGACCATCAACTATCTCAGCGAGGGGCAGTATCCCGATGATGTCGAGATCAGTTCGGGTGTCAGCAGGATCGGCACCTCCAGCTATGTGATCACGCAGGCGATGTTCCAGAACGGGCGGTGTCTGGCGACCTGCGATTCCGTCATTGTCTGCCGCACCGATGGCGAGGGCAAGCCGCTGCGCCAGGAAGTGATTGAAGAGCTCGAGAAAATGCGCACCACTGGTTAGTCCATTTGCACGGAGCTTGTCGAAGTGCCGATATGGTCAGGCAAGGTCCTTCGACAGGCTCGGGGCGAAC
>JAGPVK010000475.1 GCA_018067055.1 Sphingomonadales bacterium
GTTATGGCAAATGGGAAGCGACCGACGAAGAGATCTGGGAGGCGGCACGCGTCGCCAATGCCGAAAAATTCCTGCGCGCCCTGCCCGAGGGACTGGACAGTTTCATGGGCGAGGCAGGGACACGGCTGTCCGGTGGCCAGCGTCAGCGGATCTCGATTGCGCGCGCCTTGCTCCGCAACACGCCAATCCTGTTGCTCGACGAGGCCACCTCGGCGCTAGACGCCGAAAGTGAAAAGCTGGTGCAGGACGCGCTCGACCATTTGATGCAGGATCGCACCACCATCGTCATCGCCCATCGCCTGGCAACGGTCAGGTCGGCTGACCGGATCGTCGTGATGGAAGAGGGCCGGATCGTGGAACAGGGCGACCATGACAGCTTGATAGCCAAAAACGGTCTCTATGCCCGGCTGGCGGAGCTTCAGTTCAGCAGCGCAGAGACCAGTCGATCCAAGACCAACGCTTAAGGGCGAATGCCTTCCCAGTAGCGGAAGCACGGTTTGATCCACCGGGGTTCAGCACAAGCAAGACAAGTGTCGCGAAAGCAGCGCTCGGTCTACTATCCCTGCCCCTGCGCTTCGCCACATCGTCCCGTTGCTACGAATGATATGGCGGCCGCATTCCAGCCCGATGGTTTCTTGGCCAGGGAACACTGCGTGCCCGGCGAGCGCTTTCACTCGATGACAGGCCTCGTCCCTTGCCCGCCGTCAATCCGCATCTTCCAAGCCTGTTGAACACAAAAAAGAGGGCCGCAACATCCTGTCGCGGCCCTCTTTTTGATTATCGGCAAACAACCTAGTTTGGTGGTCGTTTCGCTTTGTTAAAGCTGCCATATTGTTCGTTGCCGACGAAGCCAAATTTGGTCACGCCGCTATCCTTGATCACCGCCAATGTCCGGTCGGTGGTCAGATAAGCGCTCAACGGATCAGGCTGGAACTGAAGTTCCGGCTCTGGAACCATCGATTTTGTCTGCGCCAGATATTGTTTGACCTGATTCAGCGTTACCGGGCTATCGTTCCAGATAATCTGGTTGGTTGCCGTAATCCCCAGGCGATTTTTGACCGGATCGATGAAATCTTCCGGTGGCGGAGAATCATCCGCGACCGGCAAATCGATCTTGACCGCGTGCGTTTGCACAGGGATTGTAATGATGAACATGATGAGAAGAACCAACAAGACGTCGATGAGCGGCGTCGTGTTCATCTCCATCATTGGCTCGCCATCATCTTTTCCGCCACTCATTGCCATTCGTGCGTCTCCTTAACTTTCAAATCTTCAGCTGTCGGTCGGAATTATTCGACGACAATCGGTGTGGAAATAAAGCCCACTTTTGCAAAACCGGCGCGTTGCATGGTGTAGATTGCGCCGCCGATGCACTTGTAGGGTGTGTTGATGTCGCCGCGAATATGAACTTCGGGCATATCTTCCGGTGTCATGTTCTCGACACCACCAAAAGCGTCAATCTGATCCTCAAGCTGCTTTACCGCCCGCGTCACCAACTCGTTGGAATCAACAGGCACAGTGTTCCAGTACACGCGACAATTGCCGCCTGGAGTGGCTCCTGAATATCCTTCTTCACCCGGGTCGCGGCCTGCGGCATCCGTCGTCGTGATCGACAGCAGCACATTCTCACGCTTTGTCGTGGTCACTTCAAAGGGAAGCACAGGAAGTTCGAGCTTCACAGTCTGGATAACCACGGGAACCGCGATCAGAAAAATGATCAGCAGGACCAGCATAACGTCCACGAGTGGGGTAGTATTAATGTCGGATAGAGGAGTTTCCTCTCCGCCACCGCCCCCAAC
>JAGPVK010000314.1 GCA_018067055.1 Sphingomonadales bacterium
GGAATTGCAATACTCAGCCTTCCCCTCTCGATGTCGGCCCATGCGCAGGACAAAGGGAATAATGGTCAGGGCGGACAGAAAATCAAAGCAGTTCAGGGCAATGGCAGCGGTGATAAAGCCGTAGGTCGATCCAACACGGCGAACAAGGCGAGTAAAAATTTGTCCGGCCCAACGTCTCAGAATGATCGAGCCGGCGGTAACTCCCAAGCCAATAATCGCGAAAAAATTGCACTGCCGGACGGAAGAAAAAATCCTGCTGATCGTAAGATCGACAGGCCGGGTCAGAAAACAGTTGAGAAGAACAACGCGCGCGGGAAAATTAAAGCGTTTGACCATGCCCGGATGCGTAGCGTCGAGAATGGCCGGTATGTTTGGCGCGAGCCAGGTTTTCGGGGATGTCCGCCGGGACTTGCGAAGAAGGGCAACGGATGCCTTCCCCCAGGTCAGGCACGCAAGCTTTCTGCCTTCAATGATCCGCAATCACGTTGGCTGCGCTATGCGAGCTGGTTTAGTGGAGATCGCAGCGGTGACTGGCGATATGATCAGCGCTATGCCTATCGGATTGATCCGGCGACAGGTTTGGCGCGGACCATAATGCCGCTTCTTGGTGGCGCCTTGTCTAGCGGCAGTGCGTGGCCCCAGAGTTATTCGGATTATCAAGTCAATCCATATTATCAGCGCTACTATGGATCTGGCGCAAATGACAATGTTCGCTATGCAGATGGAGCGATATTCAGGGTCAACCCTGAAAACCAGATGATCGATTCCATTGCCGGGTTATTGACGGGCGACGATTGGAACGTCGGCTCGCCGGCACCGCAGGGATACGACCTTTACAATATCCCATACAATTATCGTGATCGATATTCCGAATCCGGCTCGAGTTTATATCGCTATAATGATGGGTATGTTTACGAAATTGATCCAACGACACAAATAGTGCGTAAGATCATTGAGATGGTCCTGTGATGATGCGCACAGATAAATCATGTCGTGCGGCAGTCCAAAAACTGTCGATTGTAATTGCGCTTACCGCCATGCTTGGTGCTTGTCAGGACAATGACCAAAATACCACCGAGAGCGACGAAGTGAGTGCCCCCGCCAATAGCGAAATGCTAACCACGGAGCTTGGCAATATTGACGACTTGTCCATATCGGCCAAGCTCATAGATTCAGCCCAGCTTGGTTCTGCGCTCGATGGCCAAGGCAGTTACACAGTGTTTCTGCCGGTGGATGATGCATGGAAATCGTTGAATGCGGATGAGCTTCAATCGATCGAAAGCACAGAAAATCGGCCTCAACTGATAGCTGTTTTGCGGCAGCATATTGCGCCGGGCTACATCCTTGCCACTGACCTCGAAAAAGGTCTTTCGGACAAGAACGGTTCGGTTACCATCAGCACGATGGGAGCGATGCCGATCACATTGTACCGGGACGGCGAAACCATAGCGCTGGGGCAGGGCAAGGACGCGCCTCGTATCGTCGGCGCACCAGTCGTCGCGGGAAATGATGTGATCTATCGAATTGATCGCCTGATCCCCCCACCAGATTGAGATCGAACTTCCTGCTTTGCTTCAGAAAGGCGTTCAGCCGGGTGTGAATAAGTATAGGCGTAGATTACGAAGCTGGTGGGTCCTAAGCATTGCCCTATGTCCGCTCCTCGGTATGAATGTTCACTCAATAAACGACCGATAATGGATGGTTTGCGGAACGGCTGCTTTTAGGGAACATTTAATCTATAGGAACTGCCAAGCCGGAGAATGGGAGCGGGACAGAACTGTCCACATAATGCAGTCAGGATTCTCTAGACGGCATCTAAGACTGGAAATATATCATTAAACAGAGTCCGCCCTCGTGCAGTAAAACTAACTGCCCTTGAAGTGGCATCCTGCTTAACCCACCCGTCGGCGATCATATAATCAAGAAGCGCCCGCCCAAGACTGCCCGCAAGATGTGTCTTGCGCTCGCTCCAATCGAGGCATTCCCTGCATAAGGGAGCGCGGCCTTTCGAGAGCCGAACAACATCGATTCCCAGATTTTCCGCAAACACGCGGCCAGCGGTTGAGAGAGAAAGGTCCGCCGCATCAACGGTGAGATAGCCGCGCCTGACCATGCTTTCATAGACCTGCACACCGGCTGTTCCGGCCAGATGGTTGTAACATCTGCGCGCTGAGCGAAGCGCCTCATCGCGCGGGCCAGTGCGTGTGCGCAAATGACCACTGTCTGCCGCCAAACCCATCAGGGCCTCTATCGTGCCAGCCACTTGATGTGATGCAAGCTCAAAATATTTGTGCCGCCCCTGCTTGCGGTAAGAAACCATCCCGCCACCAAGCAGCTTTGACAAATGTGAGCTGGTTGTTTGCAGGGTTACTCCTGCTTCTTGGGCCAGTTCCGATACGGTCAATGCCTTTCCAGCCATCAGCGCGGTCAAAATGTTGGCTCTTGCAGGGTCTCCAATTAGTGCAGCGACATTGGCGATGGCAGGTCCGTCTTTCATAGTTCGATCATAGACGAAGCATAAACGCAAAACAATCGGCTACATGGTGAGCAGACGTTCACTGAAAGGACTTAACATGATTACCTGTATTATTCGCTACGAGATTGATCCGTTCAAGATCGATGCATTTAAAGAATATGCCCGCAATTGGGGTCAAGCGATCCCGCGCTGCGGCGCTGAACTTATCGGCTATTTCGCACCGCATGAGGGTTCGGCAACCACGGCATTTGGTATTTATAATGTCGAGAATCTGGCCGCTTACGAGACATATCGTGAGCGACTTAGAACTGATGCAATCGGGCGATCCAACTACGAGTTCGCCAAGGCTGAACAATTTATCCGGGGCGAGGATCGCATATTCTGCAAACTGGCCTCTGCACCGCACAGTGAACTGATCAGGTCATGATCGCGGTTCTGTTCGAAGCGTGGCCTGCCGAAGGCAAGACACAGCAATATCTCGATCTTGCAGCAGCGCTCAAGAAAGAATTGTCGCAGGTGGACGGTTTCTTGTCGATTGAACGATTTGAAAGCCTGACCGAACCCGGAAAACTGTTGTCGCTGTCGTTTTTCCGGGACGAAGAAGCTGTTGCGGCGTGGCGCAATTCTGATCGACATCGTGCCACCCAATCGAAAGGTCGACGTGGAGTTTTTTCCGACTACCGTTTGAGGGTTGCTGGTGTTTTGCGGGATTACGGTCTTAAAGATCGCGAGCAGGCTCCAACTGATAGTCGTACCGCACATGTCAGCTGATATTTTGCCGGAGGCATTGTCAAATTTGATGCAAAATGGGGAATGAAATAGAGGATGTCCAGCATGATCAAATTAGCATCTTTAGCGATATTGGCCATTACGGCAGCTTAGCTTTTGCTGCCGAACCAAAGAGCCAGAAACAAGGAGAGATGGTAATGTTTGCAGAAAGCACTGTCCGTCGTCAGTCGTTTTCTCGCGCCAAAGACCGAACGCGAAAACTGGGGCGCGACCTGGTGTCTGCAATCGTTCCAAAAGCGCCTTAAGCTTGTCAGTCAACAGCTGGCCAGTTCGCCCTACCTGGCGGGCGAGGATTTCACTGCCGCCGACATCTCGGTGACCTACGCGCTGATTCTGGACCAACGGAACTGCGGCATCACCCTCGGTGACGCCGAACAGGTCAACCTTACCCGCACCACGGGTCGCGAGGCCTACAAGCGCGCCATGGAGCGTTCACATGAAGGGGGGAGCACCTAAGGCCTCCTTGCTAATCGGACTGATGCAGGAGAGGATATGACTCCATCTCCGGAGCTGGGTCACATTCGTAATAGTTGCTTACTTTCAACTCTATCCGACTTGCGACGCCGCTTACCGAGTTCGTGCAAGCTTGCGGTGGTTACGCGCGTTGCTTTACCGATCTTCACTTTTTCGAGTTCACCGGTGCAGATCAGCGCGTAGAGCTTTGTGCGACGCGCTCATGAAGGGCGCTCTTTGACTGACTGCTCTCCAAGCTGAAACCGGACAGACCGCATTTAGCCTTTAACAACGACAAAGCGGACGTTGCTGCTCGCATTTCAGAAACGTCCGCGGCTCCGAATTTAAGCCGTAACTGGTCTGCCTGCATTCAAGGATGGATTTTGTAAAAGCGGAAGACGCAGGAAACGAGACAGAACCATCGCTTGTTTAATTTACGCAGCCATCGATACCAGATGTTCTGACGATGGACAGTCTATTGTTTTGCTGATGCTGACCGACAGAGTATGGAGATATTTTTTCTCCGTCATTGGACGCATAATTTTATTGCCGATGCTACGCTGCAACCGTTTCCTGCCGGGTACGAAACTGGTCGAAAAGGCACGCAATATGCCGCGCATAAGGCCGTCCCGCATCGGTAATGACCAACTGGCCATCGCGCTGCCGGATCAGGCCCTTTTCTTTAAAAATATCGAGCATATGGGCATCCGGCAACATATTGGAGGCCCCGGCATCGACATGCCCCTGACACAGAAGAGAAGAGATTGTCGCACCCCGTTTCCTTGTCTCTTCGTCGCGGGTCACGCCGCGAACAGCCGCGACCGTGTCCGAAGAGACCAAAGACCGGTATCGCCCGACATTTTTTTCATTCTGCACCAAAAGTCCCGGCAGACTGCTGATTGCGCTGGCCCCAAAGCCGAGCAGGACCTCGTTGGGATCATCGGTAAAGCCTTGAAAATTCCGATGGACCCGGCCTTCTGTTGCCGCAATGGCCAATGAATCTGTCGGCAAGGCGAAATGGTCAAAGCCGATCGCCACATAGCCTGCTTCGGTCAGCCGTTGATAGCCGAGCTCGCTTTGTTCAAAGCGCAATTCTGCATCGGGGAGGCTGTCGCCATCAATCCGCCTCTGCCGCGGTATCATCTCGGGCATGTGGGCATAGCCGAATAACGAGACGCGGCTGGGTTGCAGTTCGATTGCCTGAGTCAGCGTTTCGTTGAGATCCTGCAAAGACTGTTTGGGCAGGCCATACATCAGATCGAAATTGATCGAATCAATGCCGCGCAAGCGCAAGGCGGATACGGATTTCTCGATATCGGCGAGCGGCTGGATGCGCCCGATCGCTTCCTGAACATGCGGCGCGAAAGTCTGGACGCCGAGGCTCACTCTGCCGACGTTGGACGCCGCCAGCGCCAGCGCCCATTCGGAGGTAAAACCGCGCGGATCCAGCTCGACCGAGATTTCCGGCGTGCCGGCATCGAATATTGTCGTAATCCGGTCGAGAAGGCGGACAAATTCTATGGTCGTAATGGCGTTCGGACTGCCGCCGCCAAATGCGATACGGCGTACTTTTCCCCGACCGCCGAGCAACCGTCCAATCAATGCAAATTCGCTTTCGAGCGCGTCCAGATAAGCCGTCAGCCGCTGGGCTTTGCCCGCCGCGCCGGTGTTGCATCCGCAATACCAGCAGATCGAATGGCAATAAGGAATATGCACATACAGGGACAGAGGCGTCCCCGAGGGCATGTCGCTCAGCGCCTGGATATATTCGTCGGCGCCGCAGCCGTCATGGAACTCGACCGCGGTCGGGTAGCTCGTATAGCGCGGCACGGGTTTAGCCAGTAATTCGGGATGATAGGACCACATGTGGAAAGCAATAGGCGACTGAACCGCGCGAAGCTTTGATCTTGGTCAAAGAAAGTTTCCGGAAAATGGAGCGCTATGATCCTGAAGTCTGATTGCTCCCTGCAGGCTTTGGCTCAGGCGATTTCTGCGAGCGCTTTCAGCCGGCTGCGATCCTTGATGATCACGGTGCGCCGGTCAGGCAGCTCTATGATCCCTTCTTTCCGGATACGGGTAAATTGTCGGCTGACCGTTTCGATCGTCAGGCCCAATATGTCGGAGATTTGCTGCCGGTCCATCGGCAGCTCGAAACGATCGAGATAGAGGGTGGTCGGACTACAGCCATCCACGGTCAGGCGATCGGACAATTCGACCAGCAGTGTGGCAATGCGCTCGGTTGCCGATTTCTTGCCCAGCATGGTCATCCATTCGCGAGCGCGGTCGAGCTCGTCGAGCGTCCGCTGGAGCAGTTTATTCTGCAGGTCGGGGTGCTCCTTTGCAAAACTGTCAAAGGAAGACCTTGAAAAAACACAGATCTCGGCATCCGTCATGGCGGTCACCCGATAGGGGCTTTCCTTGCCAAAGGGCCGGCCGATAAAGTCGGAGGCATACATAACGCTGACGATCTGCTCCCGACCGTCCTGCAGGTTGACCGACAGCTTGAGCACCCCGTCAATGATATTGGCGACAACCGGAGCCGGGTCGCCCTCCCACAAGAGAGTCTCGCCGCGCTTGATCATCCGTTTGCGGCCAAGATGGCCGAGCAACTGCAGTTCATCAGTTTCCAGGCTGGCGCAAATCGCGCGGTTGCGGACAACGCATGTTGAACAATCGCTCATGCCCGACGTCTACGCCCGGGCAACGCCAAACACAACAAACTGATGTTATTCGCCCCGGAAACACCGTGCAATATTGATCGTCCGCTAATCACCCAGCTTTCCCGTCGACTCGCCTTGACAAATAGATGCGGGCCTGTCGCAAGGTCCATGGCGTGACGAGCAGGATCCAGATAACGCCCGCCAGAACAAACCAGTGGCCATGTTCGCCGCGAACGCCGGCGACTATTCTGGCGATAGCCGATAGCTGGATGGCCCAGAAGGCAAGCCAGGTCAGGCGGCTCATCGCCAGCGGTCGGCCAGAATGCCCAAGGGTGACCCGCGTCACCATCGCGATCACCAGGCTTCCCGCCATGCCGATATAGATCGCATGGACCGGCGCCCGCCCCAGACTGATATTATATCCGGCGAACTCGGCGAAACTGCCAAGCGCGATCAGTGCAAAGCCGATCGGCGCCCAGGCAAAGCCCCATATCAGGACCATGAGAAGACCGGGCGCCGCCTGCCGTGGCCACCAGCGCCAAAGCATCGTCGCGGTGAGCGCAGATAGAGCGGCGGCGCTGATAAATTGGAGGCTGTTATAGCCCGATAATTGCAATATCAGGTGGGCCAGCAGAAAGACCCACAGCAGCGTCAGCAACCAAAAAGGTCGCCAAGCCACATAGCCCTTCACGACATTGCCCGCAAAAAACGGGATCATCCGGTGCGCGACGGTCAAGAATATCGGCAACAGAAATCCGAATGTTCCGAGGCTGTTTGCGATCTGATAGGCCTGAGCATCCAGCGTCAGCAGGAATCTTACCGAAAAACCGAGCCCGGCAAGACCAAAGCACAGAGCCGCAGATGCTGACCATCCGTGCCATGTCGGCCCCTTGCTATCGCGGAATTCGGCTATCAGCAAAACGATCATATGCCACAGAGCAACCAGCCAGCCGAGCCCGGCAACGCACAGCGCGATCGCGAGCAAATGATGATTGCCACCAATCAAAGCAATCCATGCCAAGATAGATGCAATGATGAATGCGCCTCCTGTCGGCGCATATTGGCTCTGGCCAAGATCGGGATAGCCCATCCAGCGCGGGAAGACGGTCAGCAGGAAGCCGAAGAAGAACGATGGCACCATGAGAAAGAGCATCACCGGCGCATGTAGAAGTGAGGCCGGAACATTGCCGGACGCCATCCCTATCGGCCAGATATAGATATCAAAAAGCGTCGCGGTCCACCAGATCATCAGCAATGCAAAATTCAGCACGCCGGCCAGGAACAGCGAACGATGGGGAGCGGCGAAGATAATCGCGATCCGCGCCCGCATCAGATGAGCCCGTGACTGCCGGCGACAGCACCGATGACGGTTATGATTCCCAATATATTCAAAATTTGGTGAACCCTCTCCATTCTGGCAAAATCACGTTCGGGCTCCCTGGATTCCGCCATCCTCCGATGGAGGAACAATGGCTCCAGCACAAACAGCATCATCATGAATATGACCCAGACTATCACCATCGCGTGCATCCACCAAAAGCGGGGATCGGCAAACCGATCCCACAGATCGGCGCGCCAGGTCATCCAGAAGCCGCTCGCGCCTGCGAGCAAGACCCATATTTTGGCTTGCCATGCGAAACCATTTTCCAACCCGTGAAAGGTGGACAGACGCTCGTCGGCACGCGACTGGCGCCGGATTGCCGGCATCGCGACCATCGTCACGAAGGCCACCCCGCCAATCCACAGAAGGACGCTGGAGACGTGAACAACGCGCGCTATTGTAAAATCATCCATATCTTTGTCTTTTTTGCAGCATGGCGGGACAATAGCCACAACACAGCATCATTCCTCTTGATTTAAATCAATTACTTCGTGCGAGCCGGCCTCTACTCCGCCAGCATGACAATGATCAACGAGAAGAATTTCGTCGCGCTCGCGCTATTGGCCGTTGGCAGTCTGGCTACTCCCGCTTTGGCGCAAGACAGTTCCGGCTCTCAGGCTGAAAAAAAGGCTCCCGTTGTCAAGCCCTATGCCAATATTCGTTATCGGCTGGAGCTAGTCGATCAGGACGGTATCGCTAGGAACGCGACTGCTTCGACCTTGCGAGTTCGAGCCGGTTTGAAGACCGGCGAATGGAACGGGCTGAGCGCGGTTGTCGAAGGGGAAGCGATTGTCGCCATCGGCAAGGAGCGGTTCAACGACACGGTCAACGGGCGGACCCAAGTTCCCGTTGTCGCAGACCCGGAAGATATTCTGCTCAATCAGGCCTATGTCCGCTGGAATCCGGATAGCCGGATCGAGGCGACCGCAGGCCGACAGGCGGTAAATCTTGATAACCAGAGATGGATCGGTTCGGTCGGCTGGCGTCAGAATGACCAGACACTGGATGCGGTCAGGCTATCGGCAAGACCAGTTGCTGATGTCTCGGTCGACTATTTCCATGCCTGGCGCGTCAACCGTATTTTCGGAACGGACTCTCCTCAAGGGATTTGGCGGAACACAGATATCCACGGATTGCGCGCTGGCGTAACAATCAAGCCGCTGGGCGCCCTTTCTGCTTATGGCTATTGGCTGGACATACCCTCTGCTCCGGCGATGTCGTCGCGCACGTTCGGCGTCCGGTTGTCCGGTGATCAGGCGCTCAACCAGAAACTGAAAATACTCTATACGGCGGAATATGCCAACCAGCAGGATCATGGATCCAATCCACTTGCTGCGGACAATGACTATCTGCTCGCCGAGGCCGGCCTTTCTGCTGGAGCGGCTACCGCAAAAATCGGCTTTGAACGACTGGAAGGCGATGGCAGTTCTGCGCTGCAAACGCCGCTGGCGACGCTTCATGCCTTCAATGGCTGGTCCGACAAATTTCTCGTCACCCCGGCAAACGGCCTGCGCGACATCTATGCTGATCTTGGTTATAAGCTAGGTGGTGACGGGCCGCTTAAGGGAACGGTTTTCCGGCTGGTCTACCATGATTTCCGGTCTACCCGGCTGGACATCGGATATGGCAGCGAATGGGATGCGGTGGTCAGCGTGCCCATTCGAAAAAACATCACGCTGATCGGTAAATTTGCCCGTTACGATGCGGAGCGGTTCTCCACCGATACCACCAAGGCTTGGTTCTCCGTCGAGGCGAAATTTTAGTTCAGGACGAGCCGAATGGCGACTACACCTCAACCCCATCCAGAAATGGATCGGGACGGGCGAATGTGACCAAAGCGTCATGGTCGGTGATGGTTATATTGCCGCCAGCAACGGATACACCATGTTTCGCCAGCGCGCTGAGCGCCCGAGAGAGATTTTCCGGAGTCATTCCGAGCAGGGAGGCGAGTAGTTTCTTTTCGCCGCGCAGTTGCAAATTCATCGCGCCATTGCGCTTGTGACTCTCCAGCAACAGAAAATTCCCCAGCCGTTCGGTCGATTGACGCAATTTCATATCCGTCAGCGTCCGTACCATATGCCGGTAGCCAACCGCCAACTCGCGCATCGCCTCCTGCATCAGAGCGCCGTCCTGTTTGATCACATCGCGCAATAAATCTGCCGGGATCAACATGACTCGCGACGATTGCAATGTCCGTGCAGACATCAGAAACGGTTGATTGGTCACGAGCGCAGCCAGAATGAAACTGCTGACCGGCTCGACAATCGCCATGGTCGAATCCCGGTCACCATTTGTTGTAAACAGCTCGATCAGACCATCAACCAGGACATAGAGGAAATCCGGTTTCTGACCGACATCGAATAATATCAACTGCGGGGGAAACACCTGCAAATGGGATGCGGAGAACACACGTTCGCGCTGTTCTTCCTTCATTTCGGCAAAAAGCGGCAATTTGGCTATTTCCGGACGTTCACCTTCACGCAAAAACATTTCCTTAGATCAAAATATTCAAAACACTCGAGTCAATTGATAATTATCAATTCACCGGATGACAACAATCTAGGACTGGCCTGAAACTTATCAGGCAACAAGCGAATTTTGCCCCCGGCTCGCTCCTGCTTTGATTCAGATCAAAAAACCGTCTGGTTCAGTCATCCAACACCGTCGCGAGAAACTCTATTGGGGCCATATCATGCCAACGATTCATATTCCATCCGAAGCTGATCAAAACCGGGCCATCGGACTAAGCACCTTTGCCTTTACCATCTGTTTTGCCGTCTGGACGATATTTGCCATTATCGGTATCGAGATCAAAGCCGAACTGGGTCTGAATGATACCCAATTCGGTCTGCTCGTTGGCACGCCAATTCTTACCGGATCTCTGACCCGGCTGTTTCTTGGGGTCTGGACTGACCAATATGGCGGACGACTGGTCTTTCCGCTTACCATGCTGGCCTCTGCCACCGCGACATTCCTGCTCTCTTATGCCGACACCTATTTCCTGACGCTGGTTGCCGCGCTTGGTCTGGGCTTGGCCGGTGGCTGTTTTGCAGTAGGCGTTGCTTATGTCTCCAAATGGTATCCGCAAGAGAAGCAGGGAACGGCGCTCGGTTTTTTCGGTATGGGCAATGTCGGCGCAGCGGTTACCAAATTTTCTGCGCCATTTGTCATGGTTGCGCTCGGCTGGACCGCAGTCGCACAGATTTGGGCAGCGGTGCTCGGGATCACCGCGATCGCTTTCTTCCTATTCGCAAAAGATGATCCGGATTTTACCGCGCGCAAGATTTCCGGTGATAAGCCAAAGTCCTTGAAGCAGCAGCTCGAACCGCTGAAAAACCAGCAGGTCTGGCGCTTCTCGCTTTATTATTTCTTTGTCTTCGGCGCCTTTGTCGCGCTGGCGCTCTGGCTGCCCAAATATCTGATGGGCGTCTATGGTCTTGATATTAAAATGGCAGGTATATTGGCCGCAACCTTTTCGCTCTCGGCCAGCCTGTTCCGTGCCTATGGCGGCATGCTTTCGGACAGATATGGTGCACGCAAGGTCATGTATGCGACCTTTGGCATCTCGCTCGTCTGTCTCTTCATGCTCTCTTATCCTGCAACCGATTACGTGATCCACGGAATCAATGGCGACATCAAATTTACGACGTCGATGAATATGGTACCCTTTGTCATAACCGTCTTCATACTTGGCTTCTTCATGTCGCTAGGCAAGGCCGCCGTTTATAAGCATATCCCGGTTTATTATCCCGATCATGTCGGTTCGGTCGGCGGAATGGTTGGCATGGTCGGTGGTCTCGGCGGATTCATTCTGCCGATCATTTTCGGTGCGGTCAGTGATCTCACCGGCATCTGGACGAGCTGCTTCATGGTGCTGTTCGCGCTGGTAGGCATTGCCTTGGCCTGGATGCATTTCGCGGTACGCCAGATGGAACAGGATGCTGCGGGCGTTGACCAGCGGTCATTGCCGGAATTCCCCGAAATGGCGGATATCCATGACGAAAAAGTCCACAAAGAACCAGCCAGCAAGGTTCTCCACCAATGGGAGCCCGAGGATCAGGAATTCTGGGATGACAAGGGAGCAAAAATTGCCCAGCGCAATTTGTGGATTTCCATTCCCTGCCTGTTGCTCGCCTTCTCGGTATGGATGGTCTGGTCGGTGGTGGTTGCAAAACTGCCGCTAATCGGGTTCGACTATTCGACCGATCAACTCTTCTGGCTGGCAGCTCTGCCGGGCCTGTCGGGTGCGACCTTGAGAATCTTCTATAGCTTCATGGTACCGATTTTCGGTGGCCGTCTGTGGACCACACTGACGACCATGTCGCTGCTCATTCCGTCATTCGGTATTGGTTATGCGGTGCAGAACCCCGATACACCGTATTTCATCTTCCTCGTATTGGCACTGCTCTGCGGCTTCGGTGGCGGCAATTTTGCTTCCTCGATGGCCAATATCAGCTTCTTCTTCCCCAAG
>JAGPVK010000325.1 GCA_018067055.1 Sphingomonadales bacterium
ATCTTGGGTTCCGCTGACCCGGTTTAACACCCTTTCGCACTCTGTCCCCATGTTGAGTCTGGATAACGGTTTTCATGATGCCGAAGTTCTTGACTTCGACAATCGCGTCAAAAGAAATCTCAACACGGCGGATGATATCATCTATACCGCGGAACCCAAGATGGACGGCGTCGCTGTCGAGCTGGTTTATGAAAATGGAAAACTAGCCGCAGTTTGCAGAATACTCCCGTTTGCCTGAAACTCAGGAATTATTTGCATTAACGCAAAATAGATGGGTCTGGATTACAAGCGCCGCTGGTCGACGAGCGGAGACACTGTTGAAGACTTTATTAACTTCTATCCGGGCAACAGCCTTCCGCCTCACATTCTTGCCATGGATATTGGCATTGACGGCCGGTCTTGCACTGGTCTCAGTCAACGTTGGCCTCGATGTTGAAGAAAGATTGGGCGATGTGCGGGCCAATATTCTCGCCAAGCCCGCATCCGGTCAGGTCTATATTGCCGAAATTGACGCAAAATCGTTGGAAATGGTAGACCGCTGGCCGTGGCCTCGCGCATATTATGCCAAAGCCATAGAAAAGCTGAATGATGCCGGTGTAACGCTAATCGCATTCGATATAGACTTCTCATCGCGCTCAACCGAGACCGAAGATCAGCTGCTAGCGGATGCGATAGATAAATCCGATGCAACGGTGATATTGCCTACGTTCCGCCAGCGCGCCTCAAACGGACAGCATGAATTTGTTGAAAGTCTGCCGATAGATGTCTTGCAGAAAAATGCATTTCTGGCGTCTGTCAATGTGTCTCCGGACAGTCGGGGCCAACTGAACCGCTACAGCTATGGCACGACCACAGCTGGGACAACGCGTCCATCGCTGGCGAGCATGATCGCCGAAGTCGCGGGCAACATCGATCAAAGTTTTGCAATCGATCAATCCATCGATCCGACAACCATTCCGCGGCTAAGTTTTGTTGATCTGATCAACTCGAATAACTTGCCACCCGAGTTGCGGGGCAAAAAGATACTGATTGGTGCCACCGCGATAGAATTGGGTGATCGATATCCGATGAGCCGCTTTGGCGTGCTCCCTGGCGTTGTTATACAGGCGTTGGCGAGTGAAACGTTGATCAGTGGAACAAATTTGGGGGACCTGGGAAAATTTCCTGCGCTCTTGCTCTCTGCCATCCTGATGTTGGTCTGCATAACAACAAGAAAAATCTCGTCCCGTGGCTTGGTCTGGATTGCTTTTGTCTGGGTTTTCGTACTGGTAGGCTTATTGCTTCTGGTTGAATATTTACGGCTGTTCACATTTTCCAATGTTCCGGCCTTTTTCTTCCTCTCGGTTTACATGCTTTCGCAAAAATTGCTGACCACCACAACAGCGCTTAAAACCAGTCAATATGTCAATGAAATAAGCGGACTGCCAAATGAAGCGGCCCTGCAAAAAATCATAGATACGAGCGATTTTGGTTATATCGCAGCAGCTCGGCTTGTAAATTTCCGTGAATTGCTGGTGTTGACCAACAGGGAATCGCGCCATGATCTGTTTCAAAATCTTGCTAGCCGTTTTAGTTTTCTCGCCCAATCCGAGAGTATTTATCATGTAGATTCAGATATGATCGCATGGCTTGTGAAGAAAGAATATACTTCCAATATTCCGGGTCATTTCGATACCGCATCGGCGCTGCTACAAGCTCCGATCATGGCACAAGAAACCAAGATCAAGGTCGATATGACTTTCGGTATTAGCAGCCAGACCCTGGATGAATCCAAAATCGCATCGGAGCAGGCACTGGCCTCCGGAATCAGATGGACTTGGCACGATCACAAATTCGATCATGCAATCGGACAAAAGCATGATCTTCTGATTGAACTGGATCAGGCACTCGAAGACGGGCACCTTGGCGTGGTCTATCAACCCAAATGGGATCTTTCGGCAAATCGACTTGATGGCGCGGAGGCACTGGTTCGCTGGTATCATCCCGAGCGTGGCATTATCAGCCCAGATATTTTCATTCCCTTGCTGGAGCAAGCCGGCCGGATCGACGGACTGACCTATCATGTTTTACAGCTGGCGCTGGATGATGTGGCCAGCTGGAGTGGGCGGCGGCCAGGGCTAACCTGCTCGGTCAATATTTCGGCCACACTTTTGGCTGACAAGGACTTTGTCCACCGGGCGATTGCGATGGTTGAAGAAGCCCGGGTCGACAACGCACAGATCGTATTTGAAGTCACGGAAACAGCAACGATGTCGGATCCGGAACGATCAGCCTTCGCTCTGAAACTTATCCAGAATGCGAGGATCAGAGTGTCGATCGATGATTATGGTACCGGCCAGTCGACGATGAGCTATTTGCAGCGCCTGCCTGTCAGCGAAATCAAACTGGACCAAAGCTTCGTCAAAACCATGACCACCGACAATGCCAATCGCGTGATGGTAAAATCCACCATTAAAATGGCTCATGCGTTAGGATTCAAGATCGTGGCCGAGGGCATCGAAGATCAACCATGTCTGGAACTGCTGACCCGATACGGGTGCGATATCGGTCAAGGCTGGCATATCTCAAAACCCGTTACACCCGATGTTTTTGAAGCGATCTGGCTGGACAGCGTAATGGAAGAGGCGCGGCTGTCCGCGTGATTCATGTTTTCGGGGTGAGGGAGTAGCACCGCCAGTTTCCGTTGCGCAGCCGGATCGCGGCGCATCGGCGTTGACTATTCCAGGCCAAAAGCGTTCATTTCATCCAACGAGCAGCACTCTCAGATCATTGACATTGGTTCCCGACGGCCCGGTCATCAACAGGCCCTTGGCCTTTTGAAAGGCAAGATAGCTGTTATCCAGTTCCAGGAATTGCCGGGCCGGACCCGGGCCGCCCATTTCTTGCAAAATGCCGGGCCACAAAAACGCACCTGCGTTATCTTCGGAGCCGTCAATACCATCGCTGTCTGCGGCAAAGCCACATATGTCGGGCTCGCCCGCCAGGCTCAGTGCACAGGCGAGGAGATAGGCAGTGCATCGACCGCCGCGACCATCGGGATTGCGGACCGCCACCGTCGCTTCGCCGCCCGAAACAAGCGCCACCTTTCGTCCTTCTGCTTTCAGGGCAAGCGCTTGCAACGCATGTTCTTTCCCGAGGGTCAGAGCATCCCCTTCCAGCGCGTCACCAAGCATGATCACTTCATAGCCTGATTGCTGGGCGGCTCGACCAGCCGCCGCACACATATCTGCGGGACGGGCGCAAATTTCGGCAGTCGCTCGCTGCAGTTTCGGATCGTCGGACTTTGGCGTTTCCAGAAGGCCACTGGCCAGTTGTGCCTGGGTTGATGCGGGCAGGGCGATTGCATATTTCTCGATAATGGAAAGGGCCTCAGCACAAGTCGAGCTGTCGGCAACAGTAGGTCCCGAGCCGATCATTGCAATGTCGTCACCGGGAATATCCGAAATGGCTATCATGTGGGTAGCTGCCGGCCATGCTCGTGCAGCCAGTCGGCCACCCTTGATGGCGGACAGATGCTTGCGGACAATATTCATTTCATGGATCGCGGCGCCGCTCAGCAGCAATGCCCTGGTAATTTGCTGTTTCTCTGCGAGGGACATGCCGTCCGCTGGTGCGGGAAGCAGCGCGCTGGCGCCGCCAGACATCAGCACCAGCAGAAGGTCATCTTTGCCCAGCCTATCCGCTGCCGCCAGCGCCATTTGCGCGGCATTTGCTCCGGCATCATCAGGCACCGGATGGGATGCCTCGATGATCTGCATATTGCCCGGCAGAAATCCGGAATGGACATAGCCGCGCCGGGTTACGATCAGCCCT
>JAGPVK010000334.1 GCA_018067055.1 Sphingomonadales bacterium
GCCTGACCGTCGAACCGGGACAGTGCACCGCGCTTATCGGTGCATCGGGTTCCGGGAAAAGCCTAACCTGCCTGACGCCCTTTGGCCTGACACCGGGTGCTGCCTCTGGCGCGATGGTTCTGGACGGGATTGATCTGGGTACTGCAGATGCCGCTCAAATTGGTGATGCGCGCCGTCGGCTCACCGGATTTATTTTCCAGCAGCCACTGACCGCGCTGACACCGCATCTGACGGTCGGCGCGCAATTGCAGGAGGCGGCGATGCAGGCCGGTGGCGCGCGGCCATCTCGCCTTGAGCTGGCTCGCAAACTGCAGCGAGTCGGTCTTTCACGGGCCGATGAGCGGCTCGACCAGTTCCCGCACCGGCTGTCCGGGGGCGAACGCCAGCGGGTGATGATCGCGGCGGCCATCGCGCATGGCCCAAAATTGCTGGTCGCCGACGAACCAACCAGCGCGCTGGACGCATCGCTGCGCGCCGAGATCATGGCCCTGCTTGACGAATTGCGCGTCGAGCAGGGGTTGGGGCTGTTGCTGGTCAGTCATGATCTGGCTTCGGTCGAAGGCCATGCCGATCAACTGGTGGTTATGGAAAACGGCTACGTGGTGGAGAGCGGCCGGGCTAGCACCGTGATTGCTCATCCACAGCAAGAATATACCAGACGGCTGATCGCCGCGACGCCGCGTCTTGACGAGTCATCGCCGAGGCTCAGTCAGCCCGGCGACCCGTTGCTCGAAACAATCGGGGTTGGCGTCGAATTTGGGCGTCCCGGTTGGCGTCGGGGAAATATCCGGGCTGTGGTCGATGCGAGCATCATCTTGCGGCAGAGCGAATCGCTGGCTCTGGTCGGCGGTTCCGGTTCAGGAAAGTCAACGCTCGGGCGTGCGATTGCCGGTATTGGACCAGTGACCGAGGGGGAAATCCTGTGGCAGGGTACAACGCTTCCTGAACGCCGCAAGCGCAGTCTGGACATGCGACGATTGATCCAGCCGGTGTTCCAGGACCCGGTCGCCAGTCTCGATCCGCAATGGCTGGTTGAGGATATTGTCACCGAACCGCTGCGCAATCTGAGGCCAGACCTCATCAAGGCGGAACGCAACGAACTGGCGCGGCAGGCCTTGTCCGATGTCGATCTCGCGGAGGATTTTTTGACCCGTGTTCCGGCAAGCCTGTCGGGTGGTCAGGCCCAGCGGGTCGCTATCGCGCGGGCGATCATCGCGGCGCCGCAGCTGCTGGTGCTGGATGAAGCGACATCTGCACTTGATCCGCTGGTTGGCGCCGAGATTTTGAATCTGCTCGCCAGGCTGCAAGCGGACACTGGACTGAGCCTGCTGTTCATCACCCATGACATCGCTGCCGCACGCAGATTGTGCCACCGGATCGCAGTGATGGAAGAGGGGAGAATCGTCGAAACCGGTGACTTGCAGGCCGTGATTGATCACCCTCGGCATCCGGCGACGCAAAAGCTGATCGCAGCCAGCTAAGAAAAAGGCCGCCCGGTTGTCCGAGCGGCCCCTTTTTCAGCGTGGCTTTTTGTGAATTTAGAAGGATACGCCGAGAGTGAACACCACCGCATCATCGGTAAAGCTATTGATCGAAGGCCCTTCGACGCCTGTGTACATGATGCTCGCTGTCAGATTGCCGGTAATCGCCCAGTCTGCACCGACCGAATAGTCCAATCCTGAATCATCACCAGTACCGGCCAGAAGCGGCGGAGCAAGCGCACCTTTGGTATAGCCCAAATGCCCGTTGAGTGTGATCGGAGTGTTCGGAATGCCAGCACTCAGGTCGGTATAAAGATAGAGATTATCGTCATTGCCGAGCGAATCCTGTTTCGGCGCCCAAGCGACACCCACAGTCGCTTCGACGGGACCGATCGTGGCGGCAACCGAAGCATAGGGTTCGAAATAATCGAGATCCACGCCCTTCACACCATTGGGATAGAGATAATAGAGAAGTCCGACATCGACGGTGACGCCAGAGGTGACTTCACCCGACCAGCCGCCGTAGACATCAAGTTCAACGCCGCCGTAGGGATTGATCTTGCCTTCGAGCGAAGATCCCCAGGTGCCGATGTAAAAGCCACTTTCATGAGAAATGTCGATGCCGCCCTGAATGGCGATATCGCCGCCCGAAAGCGACACGCCGCGGAATCGGTAGTCCGAAGTTACAGCGGCATTTCCTGAAATCGTAATGGAGCTGGTAGATTCCGCTTCTTCATCCTGAGCGAATGCAGGTGCGGCCGTGCTGGCCAACAAGATAGCCGAAAGGCCGATGAAGGTTGATTTGGCTTTGCTGCCAAGAATAGTTTTACTGGACGTGCGCATGGAAATCCCTTTCTCGTTAATGCGTATCGCCCCTCCTGATTTTGTCATGGCTGTCTTTTTATTGCGCCAGATGCCCCGAACGCGAACAGTCTCTAAACATGCAAGGGAAAGCTGCTCTATATTATTGCGCTGCACAAGAAAGAACACGACAGGAAAGGTGACATATTTTTCTAATGTTGCACTTGCGCAACAAAGCGCAATCCGGTCGCTTAAAATTTAGGCGGATTCGTTTCGACGTGACTAATAAAGCATCATTGCGTGCGCCGCAGCATGGCATTGCGCGGCGAAAGCGTTCGCATGCCTTATTCGGTCGTCGTCGATTCTGGATGATCGGCGGCTGGTTCCGAACCGGCTTCGAGCGTGATGGTTCCGCCCTTCGGCAATGACTTGATATGAATGTCGCGCTGCGGAAAGGGGATTTCGACGCCATGTTCCTTGAACAGATCCCATACCCGCTTGAGGATCGCTGCCTTGAAATTGCCCACTCCCGATTGCGGGTCCTTGATCCAGCAGCGAATTTCGAAATTGACGCTGTTGTCGCCGAATTCAAGCATCCAGACGACGGGCTTGGGGTGGTTGAGCACGCGCGGTACGTCAACACAGGCCTGTTTCATGAGGTCGATCGCCTGATCCATGTCGGTATTATAGGAGACGCCAACCGGGATGCTGATCCGGACATTGGGGTTGGAATAAGACCAGTTTTCCACTTCCCGTGTCATCAGGTCCTCGTTTGGAATCAGATGTTCCTTGCCCTCGCGGGTTAGAACCGACACCGCGCGGACACCGATCTTGTTGACCCAGCCAAAGCTGTCGCCGACAGCAATGACATCACCCGGTTTGATTGAACGGTCCATCAGCAGGATGATTCCGGCGATCAGATTGCCGATCGTCTTCTGCATGCCGAAACCGATGGCGAGACCGAAGGCGCCGGAGAAAACTGCCAGGGCGGTAAGATCGATGCCGACGACGTCGAGGCCCAGCACGAATGCACCTGCCAATATGGCGACGGTGGCCAGCTTCTGACCCAGCACTTTTTGCGCGCCGTCCAGTTCGCTGTTCCCGATGATATAGGTAACCAGCCGCATCAGCACCCGGGCAACTGCCAGCATGATCACTGCGGTCATCGCCAGAGTGACGATCCACAGCAGC
The DNA here is from genome assembly GCA_018067055.1 of Sphingomonadales bacterium. Taxonomy (GTDB): domain Bacteria; phylum Pseudomonadota; class Alphaproteobacteria; order Sphingomonadales; family Sphingomonadaceae; genus Parasphingorhabdus. Next base: position 3,474 of record JAGPVK010000334.1, read on the forward strand.
GAAATTCTTCTCGAACCAAGGCTGAACCCGACCTTGTCCATGGCTTGCGTGATCGGTTCGATGCCACCGACCAGTCCTGACCCGATACTCACGAACAACGCCAGGCCAATGATTGTTCCCAGCCAGTCCGGCATCCGCACCCCGCGGATCAGGTCATTGGCAAACAGGCCAACGGTGATCGCGATGGTGAGCGAAAAGACCACCTGTGCGATCAGATGCCAGGGATAGAAAGCCAGGAATATCCCGCATAGAATGAATGTGGTCGCGCGCCGGGTCATGTCGCGGATGCGGCGACCGGCGAGTTCGCTCTCGTAGCCGGCCCGGGCTTCCCACAGGTGGCGCAGCTTGGGACCAATATATTTGCTGAGATACCAGCCGGCGGTCAGCGCCAGCATCACCAGCGCAGCAGCAACCGCGCCTTCGATATACTGGACGTTGCGCGGCGTATCAGAAGTCAGGGATTCCAGATATTTATAGGCATTGTCGATCATGACTTTGCACTGTGGTAATGTTCAAAGGCTTTGGCAAGGTCCGCAATCAAATCCTCCGGATCTTCCAGGCCGATGTTGAGCCGCACGAGGGTGCCGCCGGCGGTCCAGTCAGTCACGGTGCGATGTTTCCCCGGATCGACCGGAAGCGCGAGGCTTTCAAACCCGCCCCAGCTATAACCGATGCCGAACAGGGTCAGCGCATCAATGAAGGCGGCGCGGGATTGGTCATCCCCGTCCTTCAGTTCGAAGGAAAACAGGCCCGACGAACCCTTGAAATCGCGTTTCCATATCTCGTGCCCCGGGCAGTCGGTCAGGGCAGGGTGGAGGACGAGGCCAACTTCGGGTCGTGCTTTCAGCCAATGGGCAATCTGCAATGCGCTGGCTTCATGCTGGCGCAGACGGACTTCCAATGTCCGGAGTCCGCGCGCCGCGAGATAGGCATCATCCGGCGAGACCACCTGGCCCAGTTGCTGTGCCGTGCGCCGGAGCCGGGTCCAATATTCCTTATGCGTGGTGACTGCGCCCATCATCACGTCGCTATGCCCGACAATATATTTGGTCGCGGCGATTATCGCGATATCAACGCCATGTTCCAGAGCTGGGAAAAAGCGCGACGTCGCCCATGTATTGTCGAGCAGAGTGACGATGCCGGCAGTCCGAGCCGCCTCGCAGATGGCCGGAACGTCCTGAACCTCGAAGGTCAGGCTGCCTGGACTCTCCAGCAAAACGGCTTTTGTCCTGGGTCCGAAAAGACTGGCGATACCCGACCCGATCAGAGGATCATAATAGCGTGCCGTGATACCCATGCGTTTCAGAAAGGCGTCGGCAAAGCTGCGGCTGGGGTCATAGCTGCTGTCGGTGAGCAAGACTTCATCGCCCGGTTGCAAAACAGCCAGCAGCGCACAGGAAATTGCGGCCACCCCCGAAGGATAGAGCATGGTCCCGGCCGCGCCGGGTTCCATTTCGGTCAGTGCTTCAGCCAGCGACCATTGAGTCGGAGAGCCGCGGCGGCCATAAAAAAACCGGCCGTCATCATTGGTCTTCAGGCCTTCCCGGAGATGGGCCACATCGTTGTAAAGATGGGTGCTGCCGCGCCAGACCGGTGGATTGACCACCGCTCCGGTCCATTTTTTCCGTCGACCGCCGGTAACCACCCGGGTCGCGGGCCTTTTGGAACCAGAGTCATTATCGGCCAACTATCGTTCCAGCGACGCCAGCATTTTTCAGGCGGTTTCTTTCGGGGTGTCCGCGTCGGCACCCCATTCGGCCCAGCTGCCATCATAAAGGGCGGTTTTTTCGGCACCCGCAAGCGCTGCGGCAAAGGACACAACCGCTGCGGTCATTCCCGATCCACAAGTTGTGATCAGCGGTTTTGTCAGATCAACGCCTGCGTCGCTGAAGATGGCCTTGATCTCGTCGCTGTCTTTCCATGTGCCGTCAGCGTTAAAAAAGCTGCTGTGCGGAATATTGGTCGAGCCGGGGATATGGCCGGATGCTGCATCGCCGCGTGGATCTGGGGTTTCACCACTAAACCGGTCAGCCGGCCGTGCATCGACAACCTGCTCGCTCTTGCTGTGCAGATTGGCCAGCATATCCGCCTTGGTGCGGACATCCTTGTCATCTTTCCATACCGTGAAATGGCGGTGGCGCAGCGCTTCCTTGCCGGTTTCCAGGGGTCGGCCTTCGGCCTTCCATTTGGCAATTCCGCCATCGAGAATGGCAACTTCGTGGGCGCCGAAAATGGTCAGCATCCACCAGGCACGGGCTGCGCTCTTCATCGGGCTGTCATCATAAAGAACCACGCGGCTGCCATCGCCCAAGCCGAGCGATTGCATCCGGCTGGCAAATTTTTCCGCCGGTGGCAGCATATTATCAATCGGGTTGCTGGCATCGGTCAACTCGCTGAGATCCATGAATACAGCGCCAGGAATGTGGCCGGCCTCATATTCGGCTGCCGGATTGCGTCCTGCATCCGCCATGAATTTTGTCGCATCAACGATGCGTAAATCCGATGCGCCAAGTTCGTTGGCCAGCCAGTCGGTCGTTACCAGCAATTCCATATTCAACTCCTCATGCCCGCAAGTATTTGCGCTATTCGTTCCGCCGTTTAGCGATTCGATTTCCAGCCGTCGAGGCTATAACGCATTGCCCCGCGAATCCACCGCTTATGTGGTTTTTGTGCATGTCATGCTGTTACGGGAATGGGTGCTCGGTGGGAAAATCACCCCATAGAGAGCGCACGGAAGCCCAGTGGCGTGAAGCTGCGGGGTCCCTGATCCAGTCGGAACGGTGCCATCCTGGAGCGGGGTGGCTGATGTTCCCTGCCAACCAGAAACCTGGCGTTCTGACGATGCTGGACGCCGGCGCCATCGGTATATTCCATCGCAATTTGCACCATCGGGACAAACAAGGCCTGAGCCTGGAACATGATCGGATCAATGCTGGCCAGAGGGATGCGGAATTCCGTCAGGATTTTCGCGTCTTCGCCGCGGTGCAGCTGGTGCAGCTCGTCCAGCGGCAAGAGATCGGCCCCGGCGGGATCGTGGCTGCCATCATCCTTTGCCTGAACCATCGCGCCGTTGACCCTGATGCCCGTCAAAACCTCGCTGCTATGGTTGGAGAGCGTGAGCTCGAAACTCAGAACCGCGTTGATCAATGTCGCATTGGCTGTGCGGGGGTGGAAGCCGATAGTTATTGCAGCTACGGGCTCGCGTGTTGCCGGAAGCTTCGCGGCGCTGACTGCTGCACTGGTTTTTTCTGCATCGGCTTTCGCGGCGACCGGCTTTTGTGAGGATACGCGCCGAGCGCGCCACAGAAATATCGCGAACAGCAGAACGGACAGCAGGGCAGCAAAGGACAGCAGTAACCATTCGGTTGCCGCGGTTGTCGGCACCGGCTCTGCAGCGGCTTTGGTCGGCGGTAATTCTGTCTGTGTTGCTATGGTCTCTGATTCTGGTGGTTCCTGGCGTTCGTCAGCCGTGGCTGCCGGTTCCAACCGGGGCGAATCCGTTTCCGCTGCGGATTTATCTGCCGTGACATTCGGCTCTGGCGGGTCCCGGCGAGCTGGTTGTTGAATCTGCCGGCTGGCATTGTCAGCAGCAGGCCCGGTTACCTGATCATTGGATGAAGGAATGTTGTTGATCGCCGGCACCCTGGCTGGTGTGGTGCGCGGCGTAACAGCGGCCGGTTTGGCAAGCGGGATTTCCGGATCAACCGGCCCTTGTAATATATCCTGCTCCGGCGCGCTGTCCGGCCCCGGAGGCAGGGAATAGCTGCTGACCGCTGGCCCATTCTGCGGGACCGGCGGGAGATCATTGCCAGTGGTTTGAGCGAAGACGACCGCGCCCGGCCACAGCCCCAGGATGACACCGGTCAAAATAGCTCGAAGCCCAATGCGTGTGATTATCTGAAAAACGACCATTTCCCCATATATTTGCCGGTCAAATTGCCGCCAGCGGCACTGAACCGGCGATGAATGCAGCAGGGGTGATGACATGAAGCGCCCGGTGCACTAGATAATCTGCATGACCGACAAACCATCCTCTCCGCCAGTGCCGAAATTTTTGGGCAAGACCAGTCCGATGCCCGCTTCTCCCGAAGAGGCAATACTCGACTATGTGCCCAATCCCCGCGCGGGCGAGCTTTACCTGACGCGTTTTGCCGTGCCGGAATTCACGTCGCTTTGCCCGGTGACCGGGCAGCCGGATTTTGCCCATCTGGTCATCGACTATGCGCCGGATCAGACGATCGTCGAATCCAAATCGCTCAAGCTGTTTCTCGGGTCGTTTCGGGACCATGCAGCCTTTCATGAAGATTGCACGGTCGGCATCGGCAGGCGCCTGTTTGACGAAATGCAGCCCAGATGGCTGCGCATTGGTGGCTACTGGTATCCGCGCGGCGGCATACCGATCGATATATTCTGGCAATCTGGGGAGCCGCCCAAAGGACTTTGGATACCGGAACAGGGAGTGGCACCCTACCGGGGCCGCGGCTGATGACGCATAAATTCTACGGCGGGCCGTTGTCGCTCTATTCCGGCAAGGCGCGGGCCTATCTCGACTGGAAAGGCGTGGATTACGAGGAAATCCTGAGTGCCACGGAAGTCTACAAGACAATTATCGTTCCCAAAGTGGGCCGTCCTGTCATCCCGGTGATGGTAACCGAAGAGGGGGAAACGCTTCAGGACACAACGTTGATCATTGATCATTTCGAAGCGAAAATCGGCGGACCGTCGGTCTATCCCGATACACCGAAACAGCGGCTGGTGGCGTTATTGATGGAAGTGTTCGGTGACGAATGGCTTGTGATTCCGGCAATGCACTATCGCTGGAACTATAATGAAGAATGGGTCTACGGCGAATTTGGCGCTGTCGCAGCACCCGATGCGAGCAAGGAAGAGCAGCTGGCAATCGGCCGCGAGCGCGGGCAGACGTTCAAGGGATTTTGTCCGATATTGGGGATTGATGACCAGACCATTCCCGCGATCGAGGCGAGCTATGAAGCGCTTCTGGCGGATCTTGACCGACATTTTGCGCAATATGATTATCTGCTCGGTTCGCGGCCCTCAATCGGCGATTATGGCCTGATCGGGCCGCTTTATGCCCATTTGTACCGCGACCCTGCATCGGGTGAAATCATGAAGCGACTGGCACCAAGAGTTGCCGCGTGGGTCGAGCGGATGGTGGATGTGCAGCAGCCTTTGTCCGGAGAATTTTTGCCCGGTGACGAGGTTCCGCAAACATTGGTTCCGGTGCTGGAGAGGATGATGGCGGAGCAAATGCCTTTCCTTCAGAAAACCGCGGGCATATTTGCTGCCTGGGCCGAGGCCAATCCGGAAACCGAAATACCGCGCGCGGTCGGTATGACCGATTTTACGGTTGAAGGCGTGACCGGACAACGGATCGCACCTCCGTTCAGCTTGTGGATGTTGCAGCGCCCGCTGGATCATTATCGGGAAATGGAAGCGGCTGACAAATCGGCGGCGGATGAATTTTTATCGACAATTAATGGCGCATCGGCGTTTCAGAATTTTGCAATGGAACAGCCCCTGGCGTTCCGAAACTTCAAGCTCATATTACAGTAATATTACGAACTGCCGCCAGTTTTTGGAGCAGGATTCGAGTTTACCCTATCAATCGGTCGCCGCCATTCTTATATATTGTGAATATGAACAGTATTCCACATCACCACAGCATTGCCATTGCGGCATCCGACATTGATTTCATGGGACATGTCAATAATGCCAATTATCTGACGTGGGTGCAGGATGCGGTCGTCGCGCATTGGCAGAAATTTGCTCCTTCCGAAGCCGTCGCAGCCCATCTCTGGGTCGCGATCAAGCATGAGATTACCTATCGCAAGCCTGCTTTTCTGAACGATGACGTGATCGCCGAAGTGTTGCTCGAAAAGGTTCACGGGGCGCGGGCATTTTACAGCACCATCATTCGTCGCGGTGAAGAGGTGCTTGCCGAAGTGCAGTCGAGCTGGTGTTGTATCGATGCCGACACCTTGCGCCCGACCCGCCTGGCGAAAGATATTGTTGCCCGTTTTTTCGGGTAGATTGAAGCGCTTCAGCCTTTCGGCTCTGCATCAACAGGCTGGTGAGCCAGCGGTCATCGCATCAAACCACCAATCAGGTTGCGGACAAAGCGTCCGGCAACCGGTCCAGCGAGATCGGTAACGACCGAACCAACCGCAGAAGTTACACCTGACTGGACCGGATTGGCCCGGGACTTCTTGCCCAGCATGGTCGAGGCGGCCATGCCTGCAGCGGATCCTGCGGCGACCTGGGCGCCGCGACTGAACGCCTTTTCCCAGATGCTCTTGCTCTTGCGCGGCTGTTTACCGACTTCTTCCTTGCCTTTTTCCTCGACTTCCAGCGCAGTCTGCGTCGCATCGATCACCTTTTGCGCCAATATTTCCTCGGCGCTGTTGCGATCAACCTCTTCGTCATATTTGCTCTCATATGGCGAGATCGAATTGATGATCGCACGTTCCTTTGCCGAGACCGGGCCGAGACGGGACCGGGGCGGTTTGATCAGTGTCCGCTGGACGATCGACGGCGCACCGTCTTCGAGCAATGTCGAGACCAGCGCTTCACCGACGCGCAATTCGGTAATGGCTTGCTCGACATCCAGTTCAGGGTTGATCCGGAAGGTATCCGCCGCGGCCTTGATCGCTTTCTTGTCGCGCGGGGTGAAGGCGCGCAGGGCGTGCTGCACGCGGTTACCGAGCTGTCCGGCAACTTCCTGGGGTATGTCGATCGGGTTCTGGGTGACGAAAAAGACGCCGACGCCCTTCGACCGGATCAGCCGCACGACCTGTTCAATCTTGTCTTCCAGGGCCTTGGGGGCGTCATCGAACAGCAGATGCGCTTCGTCAAAGAAGAAAACCAGCTTCGGTTTTGCCGGATCGCCGACTTCCGGCAATGTTTCGAACAGTTCGGCAAGCAGCCAGAGCAGGAAGGTGGCGTAGAGTTTCGGACTGCGCATCAGCTGATCGGCGGCGAGTATATTGATATAGCCGCGACCCTGATCGTCGCACTTGATGAAGTCATCAATCTCCAGCGCCGGTTCGCCAAAAAACTGGCCTGCACCCTGGCTGTCCAGTTGCAGCAGTTGCCGCTGGATCGTGCCGACGCTGGCCTTGGTGACATTGCCGTATTTGGCCGACAGTTGCTTGGCATTTTCTGCAGTGTACGCGAGCATCGATTGCAGATCGTCGAGGTTAAGCAATAGCAGTCCCTCTTCGTCGGCAAAACGAAAGACGATGTTGAGCACGCCTTCCTGGGTCTCGTTCAAATCCATCAGCCGCGCGAGCAGCAGCGGCCCCATTTCCGAAATTGTAGTGCGGATCGGATGGCCCTGCTTGCCGTAGAGATCCCAGAATATCGCCGGATTGTCGGAATAGGCATAATCGTCCATGCCCAGTTCTTTGGCCCGTTGTTCCAGCTTGTCGGCATGTTTGAATTGCGGAGAACCGGCCATCGAAATCCCGGCTAGGTCGCCTTTTACATCGGCGACAAAGACTGGCACGCCGTTGGCAGAAAAGCTTTCGGCCAGACCCTGCAGCGTGACCGTCTTGCCGGTGCCGGTGGCTCCAGCGATCAGGCCATGGCGGTTGGCACGAGACAAGTTGAGGGTCTGCCGCTCGTCGCCGCCCAGTCCGAGAAAAATTTCTGTTGCGTCGGCCACTGGCGGATCCCCTCAATCATATTGCAGTCAAGCATCAAGCTTGACGCAAAAAAAAGGCCGGCGTCAAGCGCCAGCCCTTTCCCGTTACATCTATTTAAAAGCGTTTAGCTTTCCTGCAAGCGCACCGCGACAAATTGCGGATCGCGCGCGCCGCGACGGATCTGCAGCAGCACTGCTCCGCGGTTCGAGCGTTTCGCACTGTTGATTGCACTATCCAGATCTGCCGCGCTGTTGACTGGTTGGCGGTTAACACTGGTGATCAGAAATCCGCGCTTGATGCCCTTCTGGGCGGCATCACTGCTTGGATCGACGGTCGAAACGACAACGCCTTTCTGGGTGGACGCAACACCGATTTGCCGCGCAATCGCCGGTGTCAGATCGACAACCGACAATCCCAAGGCTTCGGCGGTTGCCTGCGCACTCGCTCCATTGTCTTCCTGACCCAAGGCATTATCTTCTGCGTCCGGGTCAAACGAATTGCCAGCCAGTTCTTCTTCGGACGGCCGGGTGCCCAATTTGGCATTGACCTTGATGGTCTTGCCATCGCGAACCAGCTCAATCGGGACATTGGTGCCAATAGGCAGATTGGCCACCAGATAGGACAAGGTCTGATCGGGTGTGACGGTTTTGCCGTTCACCTTGGTGATCACGTCACCGGCCTGAATGCCGGCTTTTTGTGCCGCTTCACCCGGTTCCACCCGCTGGACAAATTCGCCCCGGTTTTTTTCCAAGCCGAGAGAGTCGGCCAGATCTTCCGAAAGCGCGCTGATCTGCACACCGAGATAACCGCGCTCGATCGTCCGTCCCTTTTTCAGGGTTTCGACGATGGGAGCGGCGACTTCGGCCGGGATGGCAAAGCCGATGCCGACATTGCCGCCGGTAGGCGAAATGATCGCATTGTTGATGCCGATGACATTGCCGTTGAGATCGAACATCGGTCCGCCGCTGTTGCCGCGGTTGATTGATGCGTCGGTCTGCAGGAAGCGATCATATGCGCCGCCCTGACCGGTATTTCTGTGAATGGCAGACAGGATACCGGT
>JAGPVK010000335.1 GCA_018067055.1 Sphingomonadales bacterium
TGGGCTCGCGGCCGAGCGCGTTCAATATGCGCTGATATTCCTCCGCATTGAGGCCGTGCTCGCGCACGGTTTCGGTGGAGATCTGGGGCTCTGCAATCAGCGTGTCTGTGGTCATGAAGACCCTTTAACGAGGCGGGGCAATTTCGCCTAGAGGGAATTGATGTTTCGTGGCGCTGCTTTAAGGATAGGTTCAAAGGAGCAACCTATGTCCAAGACCATCGAGCTGATTTTCGATTTCGTCAGTCCCAATGCCTATCTAATCTGGCAACCGTTGCAGGATCTGGCCGAAAAATATGGTGCGACGGTCGCAATCACTCCGGCCTTTCTCGGCGGCATGCACAAGCTGACCGGCAATGCACCGCCGTTCATCCGCGACGCGGAAGTGAAGGGTAAGAATGAATATGCGATGCTTGAACTGGGCCGCTTCGTCACAAAGCACGGCCTGAGCAAATTCCGGATGAACCCGAAATTCCCGTTCAACACGATCACCCTGCAGCGGATGCTGGTCGCGTTGCCGCGGGACAAGCGCGCCGGATTTATCGAAGCGCTGTTGCCAGCGATCTGGGAACAGGGGCTGGATGCGACGGACGCGGACACGCTCGGCAAAATATTGCAGGATAGCGGATTTGATGCAGAGGCGCTGTTCGCCAGGACCCAGGAACCGGCGATCAAGCAGGCCTTGATCGACAATACCGAGAAAGCGGTCGCGCGCGGTGCCTTTGGCATTCCGACCATGTTTGTCGATGGGGAGATCTATTTCGGCAAGGAGCGGCTGGGACAGATAGAAGAGCAGCTGGCCGCACCATGAAATCGCCCTGCAACGATATCTGCACCCTCGATGGGCCAACCGGCCTGTGCGTCGGTTGCGGGCGGACATTGCCGGAAATCGCCGAATGGGCATCGGCCAGCGAGGCAAGGCGCCAGGCTATTTTTGCGCTCCTGCCGGCGCGGATCGCGGCCCTGGGCGAGAAATTCCGGGGATGAAATGTCGGGACTGGCGAATCCAGCCTAAGCCTTCACGAACCGCAGCACCAGGAACGCGGTCAGCGCCGCCGTGGTGCCGGTCGCGAACGTGCCCCAGATCATGTCGATGATCGTCAGCTTGGTCGACCAGGTCTTGAACACCGCCTGGCTGGTCAGATCAAAGGTCGCGTAGCAGAAAAATCCCAGCAGGGCGCCGTTGAGCAGGGCGCTCGTCCATTGCCCGTCGAGCAGCGCCGGACGCACCGCAAACCACATCATGCCGCCGAGATACAGCGCATAAAAGGTCAAGGCCGGTGCCAGACGGAACTGGTCCGCCATGATGTCGCCGATGATCGGACGATAGAGCGACGGCGCGGCATTGCTTAGCCAGATCGCATCAAGAATACCGAAAATCAGGGCAGCAATGGCATAAGCGGCAATATATTGGGTCATGTTTGATCCTGTCTTCATGGCTGTTTCAGTGCCCGGGTCCGACCTGCCCACCAGGCGGTCAGTGCCGCGACCGAGAAAGCAAATAGTCCGGTCAGCTTCATCGCCATGTCTGCAGATTGTGGTTCCGGCCCGAACCAGTTGATCGATTGCAGGACCAGCAGCAATACGGCCAAAAGGCCAAGCGCATATTTTGACTGGCTGGAGATCACCCTGGTGCGGACAATGTAAAAGGCCAGTGCGCCAAAGGTGATCCCGATTTCCAGCGGCATCTCGATCATCGGATAGTTCCACAGACCAAGGCCGAATTTCGGCGGCGAACCAGCGAGGGTCAGGTCTGGCGCATGCACCAGCAGGTCGAGAAACCAGTGCGACAGGACCACAGCGCCACCAATCAGCGCGCCATTCCGGTTGCGCGTGAACAGCCAGATCAGCAGTGCGAAAGCCGCTGCCCATAGCGTACTGCCCAGAAGACTGTGGGTATAGGGCATGTCATAAAGGTCGAGTGGCACCATTTTGGTGATTCCGGGCGTGATCCGGAAATTTTCCACCCCGGTCAGCGCGAGACCGAAAAATCCGAAATCCAGCAACTGCCCGGCAACAAACAGGGTGCCGAGTCCCGGTGCCCTGGGATGGGTTGCCGCAACCATTGCAGGGGCAAAATGACCGATGAACATATTTTCTCCCGCCCTTTTTTTGTAAAGCTACACCGGAAGTTGACGATAGTGAAGCCCAAGCCCTTGACCGCGACCCAAAGCGTCGTCATTGAATTTTGCCATGAGCGAAACCAACGAAGACCTGTCGACACTGAATTTTGAGGACGCACTGAAACGCCTCGAGGAAATCGTCCGCAAGCTGGAAAGCGGCGATGTGCCGCTCGACCAGTCGATCGCGCTTTACAGCGAGGGCGAAAAATTGCGTGGCCTGTGCCAGCAACGGCTGGAAGCCGCACAGGCGAAGATCGAGAAAATTACGCTTGATCGCGATGGCAAGCCGCAAGCCACTGCCCCTTTTGACGCGGACTGAACCATTGGCGGCCAATAATAATTCGGATCTTTTTCGGGAGATGGGGCGGGTCGCTACCGCTGTCGACCGGCAGTTTGACACGCTATTGTCGGTTCCCGACGATGCTCGCCGCGATTTATACGAGGCGATGCGCCACGCCGCGATTGGCGGCGGCAAACGGCTGAGACCCTTGCTGGTGATGGCGACCGCCGGGCTGTTCAACGTTGACGAATCCTGTGCCATCCGCGCCGCGACAGCGGTTGAGGCGCTGCATGTCTATTCGCTGATCCATGACGATCTGCCCTGTATGGATGATGATGATCTGCGCCGCGGCAAGCCGACCACCCATATCGCCTTTGGCGAAGCGACCGCGGTCCTTGCTGGCGATGCGCTGCATGCGCTGGCCTTTGGGTTGCTGGCCGACGAGCGCACCCATCATGATCCCTTTGTCCGTGCCGAGATGACTGCCTGCCTCGCCAAGGCTGCCGGACCTGGTGGCATGGCCGGGGGTCAGATGATGGATCTGGTGGCGGAACATTCAACCTTTGATCTGCAGACGGTGACCCGGTTGCAGCAGCTGAAAACCGGTGCGCTGATCGCCGCCTGCGTTGAAATCGGAGCGATCCTGGGCCGAATTCCCGAAGAAGGACGCACGAGCCTGCGCGGCTATGCCCATGACCTGGGCCTCGCCTTCCAGATCGCCGACGACATATTGGACGTCGAAGGCGACGAGGAAAAGGCCGGCAAGGCGCTCAACAAGGATGCGCAAGCCGGCAAGGAGACGTTTCTGAGCCTGATGGGACTGGAACGGGCAAAAGGGCAGGCACAGATGCTGGCCAATCAGGCCAAGTCGCATCTGAGCAGCTATGGTTCAGAAGCCGATTTGTTGCGCGCCATCGCGGAATATACAATCGCAAGAGACCGCTAGGCGGGGGGAGCAAGACATGAGAATCGGCATTTATCCGGGGACTTTTGACCCCATAACCCTGGGCCATATGGATATCATCAGGCGCGGCATGCGTCTGGTCGACAAGTTGGTGATTGGCGTCACCACCAATCCATCGAAATCACCGATGTTTTCGGACGAAGAGCGGCTGGAGATGGTGCGCCGGGAAACCGCCGAGCTGGGCGATGGTGTCGAGGTTGTCGGTTTCAATATGTTGCTGATGAAATTTGCAGAGAAACAGGGTGCCGGCGTGATCGTGCGCGGCCTGCGTGCTGTTGCCGATTTCGAATATGAATATCAGATGGCGGGCATGAACCAGCAGCTCAATGGCGATATCGAAACGGTGTTTCTGATGGCCGATGTCTCGTTGCAGCCGATCGCATCACGTCTGGTCAAGGAAATTGCCATGTTCGGCGGCGAGATTCACAAGTTCGTGACACCATTGGTGGCCGACGAAATTACCGCCCGGGTAGAAAAAATTGGCCTCAAGGGCGATCAATAGCCGTTTCCAGCAATTCATTGCAGTGAAAGGTAGAATCGTTCAAAGACCTGGTGCCCTTCAAACCCCTGATGCCAAATGAGTATGCCATGCTGCGTAAATTATTTCTGACCTTCTCGGCCCTGTTTCTGGTTTCCTTTACTGCGCATGCGCAGGAAGTGGCGGAGCAGGCTCCGGCGCCCGCATCGGTTCCTGCTGAAGAGAATATTCTCTATCTCGATCTGTCGACCGGCGGCCGGGTGACGATTCAGCTGTTCTCGACGCTTGCTCCCAATCATGTCGAACGGATCAAGACGCTGGTGCGGCAGGGGTTTTATGACGGCCAGATCTTTCATCGCGTGATCGACGGGTTCATGGCCCAGACCGGCGATCCCACCGGCACCGGTACCGGCGGCTCGACCCTGCCTGACCTGAAAGCCGAATTTGGCAAGTTTCCGCATCTGCGCGGAGTGGTCTCGATGGCGCGGGCGCAAAGCGACGACAGCGCCAACAGCCAGTTTTTTATCGTCTTCTATCCCCGCTTCTCGCTTGACGGCAAATATTCGGCATTCGGCCGGGTCACCTCCGGCATGGAATATGTGGACCAGATCGCACGCGGCGAGCCGCCCTTGAACCCCAGCCGGATATTGCAGGCATCGATCGCTGCCGACAACAAGCCCCCGGTCTTGCCCGGCGCCCGCAGTGGTTTGTCGGAAGCACCGATCTCGGTGGATGACCTGAACGCGCCGATCCAACCCTAGTCGGTTCCATGCGCGTTGATCTTTTCGACTTTGCGCTGCCGCAGGACCGAATCGCGCTGCGGCCAGCAGTGCCGCGCGACAGTGCGAAACTGCTAAGGGTCGCTGGCGATCAAATATCCGACCATGTCGTCGGCGACCTGCCGCAATTGCTGGGTCCCAATGACATATTGGTGTTCAACGATACCAAGGTCATCCCTGCGCAGCTGACCGGCACGCGCGGCGACGCCAGGATCGGTGCGACGCTGCACAAACGGGTGGACCTTCGCCGCTGGCAGGCCTTCATTCGCAACGCCAAGCGCCTGCGCGTTGGCGAGACCGTCGATTTCGGCATGAATGTGTCGGCAGAAGCGGAAGCAAAGCTCGACGACGGCAGTTTCATCTTGCGTTTCCTGGGCGAAGAGCCGGTGGAAGTGCTGCTCGAACGAGCCGGCACGATGCCGCTTCCACCCTATATCGCCAGCAAGCGGGCAATCGACGAGCGCGATGCCGACGATTATCAGACGATGTTTGCCCGGGAAAAAGGCGCGGTGGCCGCGCCGACGGCGGCGCTGCATTTTACCGACGGCCTGCTGGCTGCGCTGGCGGATGTCGGCGTACGCAGCGAAATATTGACTCTGCATGTCGGAGCGGGGACGTTCCTGCCGGTCAAGGTCGACGAAACCGATGACCACCAGATGCACAGTGAATGGGGACGGATTGACGCCGAAACCGCAGGCCGCCTGAATGCTGCGCGACAAGCGGGAGGCCGGGTGATCGCGGTGGGCACCACCAGTCTGCGTCTGCTCGAAAGCGCGACGGGAGAAGACGGGATTATAAAGCCGTTCGAAGGCGATACCGATATTTTCATCACGCCAGGCTACAAGTTCCGCGCGATTGACGGACTGATGACCAATTTCCATCTGCCCAAGTCCACCCTGTTCATGCTGGTCAGCGCGCTGATGGGGCTGGAGACGATGCAGGCGGCTTATGCCCATGCGATTGCCGGGGGTTATCGCTTTTACAGCTATGGGGATTCGAGCTTGCTTCTGCCGTGAACCATATTTCCTAATGCGGGGGTGAGAGGTTCGAATCCTCCAAACAGAATCCCCCGTTTTCTAAATTATATCAGGTTCTTGGATATATATATTTTTGCATTTGATTCTACCCCTCCCCATTTCCGGGGGCTTTGCTCACTATTGGGTTTGTAACCAGCCAGAAACCGATCGGTAGCGCCGATTCAGGTTCATATATCCCGTCCTTCTGATGCGACTGAAATGAAATGGAAAGGGATCATCCTGAGCCTGAAGTAACACATCCCTTTGATGTTACGGAACATTACGTAATTCAGTTAGGCAACAAATCGTCTTTAAGCGCGTCTAGCTAATAGAACGACTTTTAACTGGGAGAAGAAACATCATGACATCTCGTCGCCAAGGCATCCTGCAGGGTGCCTCCATCCTCGCTATCTGTGTCGCCGTACCGGTAGCCGCTCAGACCACTCCGATTAACGGTGGTCAGCTGTTGCCAAATCCGCTGACGACGCTGTCCACCGATGTGAATGCCGGCGGTGTCACGGCGACCGGAGCCGACCCTACGGCGGAGGTTGTTGATCTCGACTCCGGTGAAGTCGCTCAAATTTCCGAAGATACCCCGCCCGTCTCGCTCACCAATGGCGGTACGTTCGCAATCACGGCTGAGGCAAGCGGCACGGGCACGGCAACGGCCGTGGTCGGCAACATCGGACCCGATGTGCTTGCGACGGGTACTTTCCAGTCGGCGCTGACCCAGAAGCATCTTCTTGCTGATGTCGATGGCGCGACCTGGGATGCCTCGGCCACGCTGGTCAACACCGGCTCCGCGCGCATCCGGGCCATTGCCAGTTCGACGGACGGCGATGCCTCGGCCTCCGTCTTGGGCGGCATTTCGCAGGTCGCATCGGTCGAAACCAAAGGCCGCACCGCGACTGCGGTTATGGACAATGATGGCGGCACGGTTGAAATCAGTGCTGCGGCCAGCGGCGCCGGCACGGTTACGGCAGCGGTCGGCACCGGCGGTGAAACCGGTTCTCCTGCCATCAAGCAATTCGTATTTTCGTCGAAGAGTCCGGATGCCACTACGTCTGGATCCGGCACCATCCTGAACTCTGGCAATGTCAGCGTGCAGGCGATCGCGAGCCCAGTAGCCACGGGTGCGGAAAGCGCGAGTGCCAGCATCACTGGTGGCGTAGTGCAGCAGGTTCAGGCAACGGGCCGGGGCAATAGCGACATGGCAGCAACGGTTACCAATGATGGAAGCTTTGACTTCGTTTCTTCTGCGGGCGTGGGCGACGGATCGGTTCAAACCGCCACCGCATTTGCCACCGAAGTCCTGACCCAGCGGATACAGGCCAACGGCGGCGGTCTGAAGTCGGATTCGGTTGAGGGCTGGAATGACGTGCTGGCCGTTGAAATGACGAACAACGGCGACATCAATCTGACGACAAATGCAGTAGCGACGGGTACCGCGACATCGCTGATTGGCGTGCAGGCGATTCCTGCCGATTTCAGTCAATATGGCGCATTGTACGGCTCCACTTATGGTGAAGGTCCGGGACTGAATGCGGATTATCTGAACTTTTCTGCGCCCAGTCCGATCCTGAGCGAACATGGCGTCATTTCTCAGCGTGGCCAAGCCAATGGCTGGGGCGATGACCTGTCCGAAGTGACCATGACCAATGCGGTCGGAGCATCAATCAATATCGCTGCATCTGCCACCGCCACGAACCCGGCCGGTGATGCTATCGCGCGCAATACGGCTGCCCGCTTGGTAGCCCAGGGGACGCAGGCCAACGGCACCGGCAATGATACCGCTACCGCCGATATGACC
>JAGPVK010000344.1 GCA_018067055.1 Sphingomonadales bacterium
GGCAGGGTCCCCACGCTTCGCCTGGAAGCCGGTGGCGCAATCGGATTTCATCGAATTGCCGGTCACGACCGTCAAGCTCGGCGGCCGGACATTGGCCGCTGGCGGAGGCGGATTCTTCCGGCTGCTGCCATATGCGCTATACCAGCAGTCGATGCGGAAGATGCAGCGCGACGACGGCCACGGGGCGATATTCTATTTCCATCCCTGGGAGATTGATCCCGAACAACCCCGCGTCAAGAACGCGCCGATCCGGTCAAAAATCCGGCATTATACCAATTTGAAAGTGATGCGCGCCAAGCTGCTGCGAGCCGGGCAGGATTTCAATTGGGGCAGAGTGGACGAACTGGCCGCGCTGGAAGCGGGGTTGATGCAATGAACATGGCATTCAGGCCCAAATCGGTGCTGGTTCGCATTCTTGACCGCCCCGATCCGAATGAACTGGCGCGGATCGAAGCCTTTGTCGCCGCCGCTGCGGAAGGCACGGCCTTTCATCGCCCGGCGTGGGTGCTGTCGGTCAGCAAGGCCTGTGGTCATGAATGGCGCTATCTGCTGGCCGAAGATGGTGATGGAATATTGCAGGGCATACTTCCGCTGCATCTGATCCACTCCGCCTTATTCGGCCGGGCCCTGGTGTCGTCGGGTTTCGCGGTGGGCGGAGGAATATTGTCGGACAATGACCAGGCGATCCAGTTGCTCGCGGACGAAGCCTGGAAATTTGCCGAGCGTCATAGTTTCCCGTCCGTCGAACTGCGCGGTGGACCTGTGCCTGATCAACGGTGGCTGCATGTTGAGGGCGTCTATGCCGGCTTTGTGGTTTCTCTGGCTGATGACGATGACAGCCAGTTGCTTGCCATTCCACGCAAGCAGCGAGCCGAAGTCCGCAAGGGATTGAACAATGATCTGATGGTGCGGGTCGGGACCGGGCAACAAGATCGAGCCGATCATTATACGGTCTATGCTGAAAGTGTCCGCAATCTGGGAACCCCGGTTTTTCCAAAAGACTTGTTCAATCAAGTCCTCGACGGGTTTGGAAATGACGCCGATATATTGACGGTGCTGCATGAAGGAAAGCCGGTGGCCAGCGTCCTCAGCCTCTATCACAAGCAAACCGTGATGCCATATTGGGGCGGCGGGACATGGGAAGCGCGTCGGCTTCGAGCCAATGATCTGATGTATTATGCGTTGATGAATCATGCCCGGGAGCGGGGATGCCGGACGTTCGATTTTGGTCGCTCCAAATTCGGTACCGGTGCCTTTTCTTTCAAGAAGAATTGGGGTTTTGAACCACAGGCTTTGTCCTATGCGACGCGCACAACGGAGGGAGAGGCTGCCCGCGATGTCAATCCGATGAGCCCGAAATACCGGGCGCAAGTAGCGCTTTGGCAGCGACTGCCGCTTGGCGTGGCAAACAGGATTGGTCCAATCATCGCCAAAGGCCTCGGCTGATGGGTGAAATCCTGTTTTTGACCCACCGTGTTCCATGGCCGCCGAACCGCGGCGACAAGATTCGTTCGCATCACTTTTTGCAGGAGCTGATGGATTGCGCGCCGGTGCATGTTGCCTGCTTTGCTGATGACGAAGCGGAACAGCAGATCGCCTGGGCACGAAAAGTGGAACTGCAGTCTTGCGAGATTGTGATACGGACCAAACCGAAATGGCTGGGCGGGATAGAAGCGATCGTCGCGGGAAAACCGGTTTCGGTCGCCTGTTTCGACAGTCCCGAAATCCACGCTTATGTCGCCAATGTCATTGCGACGCGGCCGATCGACTGCATTTTCGTATTTTCCGGACAGATGGCGCAGTTCATCCCGGCGGATTTTGGTGGCCGTGTGGTGATGGACTTTGGCGATGTCGATAGCGCGAAATTCGAAAGCTATGCAGGCGATGGTTCGGGGCCGATGGCCTGGATCAATCGTCGCGAAGGGCGCTTGCTGCGCGCGTATGAGAAAGACGTCGCAGGACTCGCTGACTATAGTCTGTTTGTCAGTGAAGCCGAAGCCGGGCTGTTTCGCAAGCGCTCGGGATTGTCCGATGCTCGCGTCAAGGCCATTGGCAACGGGATCGATCTGGAATTTTATGGCGCACCGGACGTGCAGCCAGAGGGTCTCGAACAAAGCGGGCCGATGATCCTGTTCACCGGCCAGATGGATTATCAGCCCAATGTGCAAGCGGTGCAGAGCTTCAGCAACGAGGTCATGCCGGATATTCTTGCCCGCTTTCCGGAAGCGCGTTTTGCAATCGTCGGGCGGGCACCGGCGGCACGGGTGAAGCAACTCGATGGCCGGAACGGCACGACCGTCGTCGGATCGGTCGATGATATCCGCCGCTGGATCATGGCTGCTGATGTCGTCGTGGCGCCGCTTCGGATAGCCCGCGGCATCCAGAACAAGGTGCTGGAGGCGATGGCGATGGCGAAGCCGGTTGTTGCATCGGCGTGCGCCGCCGAAGGCATCGACGCGATCAGTGGCGAGCATTTTCTGATCGCGGAGTCGGTCGGTGACGAGGCACGTCTGGTGTGCGAATTGCTCGACAATCCGCAGCAGGCCAGACGGCTGGGCGAGCAGGCAAAACAACTGATTCATTCGCAATATTCATGGCAAACGCAGCTCCAGGATCTGCCGACCTTGTGCGGATTATCCGAACCTGTGGTGGCAGAGGCAGCGGCATGACCAGCGCGACGGCAGATCAACTCGACGGCAAGCCACAGCAGGTTGCTTTATCCTCGCTATGGTCGAACCATCTGAAATGGCTGGCGCTCGCCAGTCTCGCGATTCTGGCTATTTTTTGGCGCGATGGCGCGGACATGGTCGGTACCTGGTGGACAATATCCACCTATAATCACTGTCTGTTGATCATACCGATTCTCGTTTGGCTGGTGCAGCAGCGGCGCGAAGAACTGGTGAAACTGACGCCGGAGATCTGGTTGCCGGGACTGTTGCTGACCGCCATCGCGTCGCTCGGGTGGCTGCTCGGAGAAGCCGCCGGCGTGGCCTTTGCCCGCCAGCTCGGGTTGCTGATGATGCTGCAGGGAGCAGTGATAACTTTGCTCGGCCCGACGGTCGCGCGCGGATTGATCTTTCCGCTGGGGTTCAGCTTTTTCCTGGTGCCGTTCGGAGAGGAATTTGTGCCCTTCCTGCAAATGGTCACCGCCAAATTGTCGATGATCTTTCTCGGTTGGGCCAATATCCCGGCCTTTATCGACGGGATTTTCATATCCACCCCCACCGGCTATTTCAGGGTCGCCGAAGCCTGCTCCGGGATCAAATTCCTGATCGCGATGCTCGCTTATGGCGCGCTGGTCAGCAATGTCTGCTTCCAGAGCTGGAATCGCCGGATTTTGTTCATGACCGCGGCGGTGATCGTTCCGGTGATCGCCAACGGCATCCGCGCCTTTGGCACCATCTATATCGCGCACCACTCGACCACCGATTTTGCCGCGGGCTTTGATCATATTTTTTACGGCTGGTTCTTTTTCGCCTTTGTCCTGATCCTGGTGATGGCGATTGGCTGGCCGTTTTTTGATCGCAGCATCGATGATCCTATGATCGACGGCGATGCATTGCGCCAGCATCAGTCCGGCCAGCCCAGCGAGCAAAAGCCTGTGACGGTGATGACGGCAATGGCGGTCATCATTCTTGTTCCGGTGCTCTGGACTTCGGTTCTGTCCGCACAGAAATCTCCGGTTCCGGACAGAATCGTATTGCCGCAAGTCGCAGGCTGGGAGAGAGTGGATTATCAACCGCTTTATCCCTGGCAACCGCAATTTGACGGCGCCAGTCATCAGCTTTTCGGTCGCTATCGCAATCGGGAAACCGGCGGACAAGTCGATCTGTCGATCGCGGTTTACGACCGTCAGGCCGAGGGGCGGGAAATGGTCGGCTACGGGCAGGGCGCGCTGGTTCCGGAATCGGGCTGGTCCCGCAACCGGAGTCTGGCAGCACCGGACAGCGCGAACGCCGTTGAATTGATCGCGCCCGGACCAGTGGTCCGCGACGTTGTTTCCTTTTACCGGATCGGTGGCAAACTCACCGGCAGTGAATCGACCGTGAAGCTGGAGACACTGAAGGCCAATATTTTCGGGGGGCATCAGCAAGCGGTGGCGATATTGGTTTCTTCCGAGACCAAAGGCGAGGAATCGCCGGGCATCATGATCGAGGCCTTTCTGGCTGATTTGGGTCCGGTCGACAAATTGGCTGACGCGATGGCGGGGCTGCGCTAGAGCGCACCCATGTGCGGTATTGCAGGTATATTTCATTTGGAGACGGCCAAGCCGGTTGATCCCGATCGCCTGCGCAAGATGACCGACAGTATCGCTCACCGGGGCCCGGACGGATCCGGCTTCTGGACCGCGCCGGGGGTCGGGCTTGGCCATCGGCGGCTTTCGGTCATCGATCTCGAGGGCGGCGCGCAGCCGATGCTGACGCCCGATGAAGCGCAGATACTGAGCTTCAACGGTGAAATCTATAATTTCATGGAAGTGCGAGCGGAGCTGGAACGCCTTGGCCACCAGTTTCTGACCAGCAGCGACAGCGAAGTCATCCTCTATGCCTGGCGGCAATGGGGCGTGGAATGCCTGAAGCATCTGAATGGCATGTTCGTGTTCGCGCTCTATGATCAGCGGACCCGGCAGCTGTTTCTGGCCCGCGACCGACTGGGCGTGAAGCCGCTGTTCTATGCAGCGGTTTCCGATGGCAGCATATTGTTCGGTTCGGAACTGAAAGCGCTGCTGGCCAACCCGCTGTTGCGCCGGGAACCGAATCTTCAGGCAGTCGATGACTATCTCGCCTTTGGCTATGTACCCGATCAGACATCGCTGCTCAGGGGCGTCAAGAAATTGCCTGCCGGCCATTATCTGCTGCTTGAGCAGGGCAAGCCGGAACCCGCGCCGGTGCAATATTGGGATATGGATTTCAGCCAGCGGCACAAGGCTTCAGCAAAGGCTCTCGAAGAAGAGCTGGTTGCGCTGCTCAAGCAGGCCGTGGGATCGCGGATGGTCGCGGATGTGCCGCTCGGTGCGTTTCTCTCCGGCGGTGTCGACAGCAGCGCCGTCGTTGCCCTGATGGCCGAACAAAGCCGCCGACCGGTCAAGACCTGTTCGATTGGCTTCGATCAGCAATCTTTGGATGAGACCGGCTATGCCCGGCAGGTCGCCGAACGGTTCCAGACCGATCATCGCAAACGGAT
>JAGPVK010000201.1 GCA_018067055.1 Sphingomonadales bacterium
GATCGTGCTCAAGCCGTCACCGTTCACGCCGCTAACCACCTTGCGGCTTGCGGAACTGATCAAGGATACCGCCCCTCCAGGCGTCGTCAATATCATTACTGGCGAAGACAGCCTCGGTCCATTGATGACTTCGCATCCCGATATCGACAAAATCACCTTCACCGGCTCGACCGCCACCGGCAAGAAGATCATGGAAGGCGCTTCCAAGGATCTCAAGCGGATCACGCTGGAACTGGGCGGCAATGATGCCTCGATCGTCCTGCCCGACGCCAATGTCGAAAAGGTCGCCGAGCAGCTGTTCTGGTCAAGCTTCACCAATGCCGGGCAAATCTGCGTCGCTGCAAAGCGCATCTATATCCACGAGGATATTTATGACGAACTCAGCGCTGCCATTGCTGCCTATGCCAAGAATGTGAAGGTCGGCGACGGTTCGCAACAGGGCACCGCGGTTGGTCCGATCCAGAACAAGAAGCAATATGAGCGGGTGCTGGAACTGATCAAGGATGCCAAGGACAATGGCTACAAGTTCCTGGTCGGTGGCGATGCGCAGGATGAAAGCATCCCGGGCTATTATGTGCCGATCACGATTCTCGACAACCCGCCGGAAGACGCACGGATTGTGGCCGAAGAACAATTCGGTCCGGTCATGCCGCTGATGAAATTCAGCACCACCGACGAAGCGATCAGTCGCGCCAATGCCAGCGAATATGGTCTGGCTGGCGCGGTCTGGACCGCCGATGCCGATGAAGGCGTTCGGGTTGCCGAACAGATGGAAACCGGTACCGTCTGGGTCAACGAATTCCTCCACCTGTCCCCTTTTGCACCGTTTGGCGGACATAAGCAGTCCGGATTTGGCGCCGAATATGGCAAGGAAGGCCTGCTTGAATTCACCTATCCACAGGTGATCACGGTCAAGAAAGACAATGTGCCTGCCTGACGCCGGCATGCGATGATGTGAAGGGGCCGGTTATCACTATTGTGATGGCCGGCTTTTTCATTTGACCCTAGCGCCGGTGCGGTTTAACCGGTCAGTTAAATTACAGATTCTCAACCAATCAAAGGAATAAGACTATGGCAGAAGCCTATATTGTTGATGCGGTCCGTACCGCTGGTGGCCGTCGCGGTGGCCGTCTGGCGGGCGTGCATCCCGTGGATCTGGGTGCCGCAACATTGAATGCGATTGCCGACCGCAATGATTTTGACACCAGTGCCATCGAAGACGTGATCACCGGCTGCGTTTCGCAGGGCGGCGAACAAAGCGGCGATGTTGGCCGGAATGCGGTTCTGGCATCCAATCTGCCCGAAAGTATTCCGTCGGTTTCGATCGACCGTCAGTGCGGCTCTTCGCAACAGGCGATTCAGTTCGCCGCTCAGGGCGTCATGTCAGGCACGCAGGATATGGTTCTGGCCCACGGCATCGAAAGCATGACCCGCGTGCCGATGGGTTCGACGTTCAAGCTGTTCAAGGACGCGGGACTCGGCATCAACATGTCGGAAGGATTGAAGAAAGCCTATCCCGGCATTCAGTTCAGCCAGTTCATGGGCGCCGAAATGATGGTCAAGAAACATGGCTTCACCCGGCAGGACCTGGACGAATTTGCGCTGGAAAGTCACCAGAAGGCGATCAGAGCGGTCGAATCCGGCGCTTTTGACAAGGAGATTGTCGCGATTGAAATCGAAACCGCCGAAGGCAAGGAACAGCACAAGGTCGACGAAGGCATTCGTTTTGACGCCACGATGGAAAGCATCGGTGCAGTGAAGCTGCTGCAGGAAGGCGGCGCGATTACCGCTGCCAATGCCAGCCAGATTTGCGATGGTTCAAGCGCGGTGCTGGTTTGTTCGGAACAGGCACTGAAGGATCATGGCCTCACCCCGCGTGCGCGGATCGTCAACCTGACGGTTACCGCTGGTGATCCGGTGATCATGCTGGAAGAGCCATTGTTCGCGACCGACCGCGCGTTGCAGCGGGCTGGCATGAAGATGAGCGACATCGATCTCTATGAAGTGAACGAAGCCTTCGCTCCAGTGCCGCTGGCCTGGCTGAAGCATGTCGGTGCCGATCGCGACAAGATCAACGTCAATGGCGGCGCGATTGCTCTGGGCCATCCGCTCGGCGCTTCAGGCACCAAATTGATGGCGACTCTGCTCAACGCCATGGAAGCGCGCGGTTCGAAATATGGTCTGCAAACCATGTGCGAAGGCGGTGGCCAGGCCAATGTAACCATCATCGAGCGTCTCGGTTGAGCGCTGGCAGATAAATATATCCATTAGTCCTGAGCTTGTCGAAGGGCGGCTCTCGTCGACAGGCGTGGTTCGACAGGCTCACCACTAACGGCACGCAACAGAAGGAAAGTTAAAAAATGGAACTCAATAGCAATATCTCCGCCGTCATTACCGGTGGCGCTTCCGGCCTCGGCGCGGCAACCGCTCGCCGTCTCGCTGCCAAAGGCGTCAAGGTCGCCCTGTTCGACCTCAATGAAGAAAAAGGCGAAGCACTGGCCGCTGAACTCGGCGGTGTTTTCTGCAAGGTCAATGTGACCGACGACGACAGCGTCGACGCCGGCTTTGAAAAGGCCCGCGCCGCCAATGGCCAGGAACGCATTCTCGTGAACTGCGCCGGTATCGGCAACGCGATCAAGACCGTCAGCCGGTCCAAGGAAGATGGCTCGATCAAGCATTTCCCGATGGATGCCTTCAACTTCATCATTCAGGTGAATCTGGTCGGCACCTTCCGCTGCATCGCCAAATCGGCGGCCGGCATGCTCACGCTTGATCCGCTGGAAGACGGTGATCGCGGCGCGATGGTCAATACCGCATCGGTTGCGGCTGAAGACGGTCAGATTGGTCAGGCGGCTTATTCCGCTTCCAAGGGCGGCGTTGTTGGCATGACATTGCCGATCGCTCGCGACCTGTCCCGCGAAGGCATTCGCGTCAACACCATCCTGCCCGGCATTTTCGATACGCCGCTGCTGGCTGGTGCGCCGCAAAATGTCCGCGACGCGCTCGGCGCCATGGTCCCGCATCCACCGCGGCTGGGTCAACCGGACGAATATGCGGCGCTCGCCATGTGCATGATCGAAACGCAATATTTCAACGGCGAAGATGTCCGTCTCGACGGCGGTATCAGGATGGCACCGCGCTAAACAAACAAATCAGGGGGCTGCGACAAACTCGCGGCCCTTTTTGTAACCCCAGGAGATTCGCATGACCGACTACACCCAGATCCTTTATAACGTCGCCGACCAGATCGCGACGATCACGATCAACCGGCCGGAAAAGATGAACGCCTTTACCGGGACGATGATCAGGGAAATGACCGACGCCTTTGACCGCATTGATGCCGATGATGATGTGCGGGCTGTGGTGGTTACCGGTGCTGGCGATCGGGCCTTTTGTGCCGGTGCCGATCTGACTCCGGAAGATGGCAAGAAGCCGTTTGCCAGCGAAGAGCCGGTGGAGGATTATTCCGATCCGCGGGTCCGCGACGGTGGCGGTCTGCTGATCCTGCGTATCTATCAATGCCTGAAGCCGGTGATCGGCGCGATCAATGGTGTCGCGGTCGGGGTTGGTGCGACGATGCTGCTGCCGATGGATATGCGTCTGGCCAGCGAGACGGCGCGCTTCGGCTTTGTCTTTGCCCGACGCGGCATTGCTCCCGATGGCGCGGCGAGCTGGTTCCTGCCCAATCTGGTCGGCCGCGCCCAGGCGCTGGAATGGTGTCTGACCGGTCGGGTGTTTGACGCCGAGGAAGCGCTCAAGGGCGGTCTGGTCCGGTCGCTGCACAAGCCGGAAGACCTGCTGCCCGCCGCTTATGCGCTAGCGCGCGAGATTGTCGACAATACGGCACCGGTATCGGTGGCCGTCACCCGGCAGATGCTGTGGCAATTGCCCGCCGCCGCGCATCCGATGGAAGCGCACAAGGTCGATAGCCGGATCATCTATAATCGGGCGAAATCTGCCGATGCGAGAGAGGGCATTGCCAGCTTCCTGGAGAAGCGCAGTCCGAACTATCCGGACAAAGTATCCAGCGACTTGCCAGACAGCTTCCCATGGTGGAAAGAACCTGTTTATAAGTGACAAAAATGTGACGTGGTGCACAGGGGGATGACAAATGGGCGTCGACAAATTGGTGGCTAAAGAAAATGAAGCAGGTGCGCGCGACAAGCTGATCGAGACCGCCAGCCAGATCATGCGCGAAGGCGATACGATTGATATTTCCTTCAGCGAATTGTCGGTGCTGTCCGGCCTCAACAGCGCGCTGGTCAAATATTATTTCGGCAACAAGGACGGCCTGCTCGAGGCGATTCTCGAGCGCGACATGGACAATATCCTGGTCCAGGTCGGTCTGCTGATCAAGAAGGACTGGCCGCCGGAAGACAAGCTGCGCCACCATATCGGCGCGGTGATCGATACCTATTATGAATTCCCCTATCTCAACCGTCTGACCATGCGCCTGATTCGCGAACTGCCGCCGGAAGGCGCGCGGAATATCGCGGACAAATATCTGAAGCCGCTGTCCGAGGCCTACAAGATTTTTATCGGCGAAGGCATCAAGTCCGGCGTGTTCCGCACGGTCGATCCCGACCTCTTCTATTCCGCTGTCACCGGCGCGGCCGACCGGTTCTTTACCGGCAAGCTGGTGTGGAAATATTGCTATGGCCGCGAGGATTTCGACGAGCGGATGCGCGATGCCTATCGCGAGCAGACGGTCGATCTGATCATGGCCGGTATTTTGAAGTAGGACTCTCTACTCCGCCGCTTCGCCTTCCGGTTCCAGCTTGTCCTGCGTGCGCAGTTCGAAATCGCTGGCATCATGGCGTTCGCGTAGCTGGCCTTCAAGGTCACCCCAGGCGCGGTTGACCATTTTTCCCCGCTGCACCGCCGGGCGCTCGCCGATCATATCGGTCCAGCGGTTCATGTTCTTGTAGGACGCGGTGTCGAGAAACTCGGCGGCTTCATAGACGACATTCTTGACCAGTGCGCCGTACCAGGGCCAGATCGCGATATCGGCAATGCTATATTCGTCGCCGGCCATATATTCATTGTCGGCGAGATGGCGGTCGAGCACGTCGAGCTGGCGTTTGACCTCCATCGCAAAGCGGTCGATGCAATATTCGATCTTCACCGGCGCATAGGCATAGAAATGGCCAA
>JAGPVK010000346.1 GCA_018067055.1 Sphingomonadales bacterium
GGTCACGCTATTGGGACCGGATCAAGAATCCAAGAACGGTGCTTGATCTGCTATCCGGAAAAATTGATTTCGGAAAGCTGCTCAAGGGATTGAAACAGGCCTCCCGGTCGGAAGAAAATAGCGCGCTTTCCTTGCGGTTGCGCGATGCGCTTGCGGGACTGGGTCAAGAAACCAATATCTTGCTGGCAAAGCGTGACACCACCGCCCGCGCTTTTCTCGCTGCGTGGAACAGCGCAGATTTCGAACCGGTGCGAAAAAAGGCCAGTATCACCATAGAAAATCTCGACAGTGCATCGCACAGCTTTGCCGATATCCCCGCCAGAAACTGGCTTACCGGGAAAATATTGGAATCGCTGCGGCAGGCCTGATTATTCGGCCGCCATCAATTCAAATTCCTGTTCCGCCAGAAAGCGCTCGGCATCAAGCGCCGCCATGCAGCCGGTGCCAGCCGCGGTCACCGCCTGACGATAGACATGATCCATGACATCGCCGCAGGCAAACAATCCCGGGATTTTGGTTTTCGGCGTGCCCGGCTCGACCTGGATATAGCCGCCGTCGATCAGATCGAGATGGCCCTTGAATATCTCTGTTGCCGGTGCATGACCGATGGCAACAAAGGCACCGTCAACGGGCAAATGGCTTGTGTCGCCCGTCTCCGTGTCGACCAAATCCAGCCCGACCAGTCCAAGCGGCTCACCGCCGCCGACAAAGCGTTCCACATTCTTGTTCCACAACACGGAGATTTTGGGATTGGCGAAAAGCCGGTCCTGCAGGATTTTCTCCGCGCGCAAACTGTCACGCCGGTGGATCAGGGTCACGTCATCGCTATGGTTGGTCATATAGAGCGCTTCTTCCACCGCGGTATTGCCGCCGCCGATCACGGCGACTTTCTTGCCGCGATAGAAAAACCCGTCGCAGGTCGCGCAAGCCGAAACGCCTTTCCCTGACAATTCCTCTTCGCCCGGAAGACCGAGCCATTTCGCCTGTGCCCCGGTGGCGATGATCAGTGTGTCGCCTTCGTAGATATCGCCGCCATCGCCGGTCATCCGGAAGGGACGCTTGGAAAAATCGACATCGACAATCGTGTCAAAGATGGTCCGCGTACCGACTTTCTCGGCCTGCGCCTGCATCTCTTCCATCAGCCATGGCCCCTGGATGACATCGCGGAATCCGGGGTAATTTTCAACGTCGGTGGTTATGGTCAACTGACCACCTGGTTGCAGCCCCTGCACCACGATCGGTTCCATACCCGCGCGAGCGCCATAGATTGCGGCCGACAGTCCAGCCGGTCCCGAGCCCAGAATGAGCATTTTCGTGCGATGCGTTTCGGCCATAGTCCGTTCCTGATGATGATTCTCTCCCTAGCAAATAGGGATGGCCAACGCTGGTAGGCAAGAGCTAACACTTCCCGGGCAGGCGAAGAATAGTTTTGGCCGGTGATAGCGGCTATTGCCCTGCCCCAATGTCGAGGCATATTTTGAGCAAGATATTGCCGTTACTGAGACAAGCCCTACATCCAAAAACAGTCAAGCCTTGATCGCATATTTCGACTGACCAGCCCCGCGGCACATTTGTTTGGAAACACGCGTCTCCTCACCGTCGATAATCGCCACGTCGGTAATGGTGAGGCATTTGCGGCCGTTTGGCTCGGTGTTCAGCGCGGTGATGGTTGAAGACCCTGACACATCGCCGCGGGTCGGGCTTTGCCAGTTTGCAACCGCTCCGACTTCTTCCTTTTCGACACCGGCGAGAGTCGCCTCAGCTGCTTTTTCCTGTTCATCCTCACTCAATTTGCAGGCAATTTCGCCGACAAGCAACGCGCCGGCGGCACCGGCGATCAAGGTGCCGACCTTGTCCAGTCCGGCCACCGATCCGAGCACGCCGCCAAAAACACCGCCGAGAAGACGACCGCGCCCGCGCGATTTCTTGCAGCCTTTGTCGCCGCCAGACTTGCTTCCCTCTGCACTTTTCTTCTGCTTGGCCGGTTTGCTACTGGTCTGTTCCACATAGGTAAAACCGTAGTTTTCCGGCACGGGATATCCGCCGCAACCGGTATTGTAACAATAGCGATCACTCAGATAGTCGCGATCCGCCTGGTAGAGTTCCACCGCGGCCCGATAGACCGCCATATTTTTACCGTCGGGGTCGGAATTCGCATGTTCCTGCATCATTTCCTTGTAGAATCGGTCTCGGCTCGCGGCAGAATATTCCATTCTCCCCGCCACTTTCTCGGTGTAAATCCGGGAAAGCTCATCCTGATATTCGTTCATTCGCTTGCGATATTCAGTCAGCACGCCACTATAATAAGTGTCCAGCCGGGTCGTACATTCATTGATGTTCTTCGCCTTGTCGAGCGGATCGGGAAGATGCAGATGATCCTCCCGGCAGTCCGGATAATCCCCCTGCAGCAGCACCGGCATCGTGGGTAGCTCCGGCAAGGGCGGTTCTGTCTGCACAGGCGGCACATAAGCCTTGTCTTCCAATGACTGTACCGCCGGTGCTTCCGGATCGGCTGCGCCATCCGGATCTTCTGTTTGCGCTTGCTGGGTCAGGCCTTGCAAAAGCCCGAAACCGAGCAAACCCTCTTTCCGGGGAACGGACGGATCAAAATAGCAATCGGTGCAATCGGCATCTGCATTCAACAGGATGGCGACATTGGCTTCCAGCGGGCTGGGGGATATGAACAGTGCGCCGATCGCCAATGCCCCTATCGATCCCGCGGCCGTCACGGCAAGCGCTGCTTGAACCTTGCTCACATATTCCTCCTGTTTCACGCCCCTGATCAACCGAGAGTCCCTGCCCTAGCCAATTAGGCCAGCCGAATCCAATTTTCTTCGGCTTGGGTCGCTCTCTGTTCCAGATTGCCCCGTCCGATATGTTTCTGACCCTAAGCCGTCAAAAATTGATCAAACATTGTCGTTTTGCGTTGTGCTGCCCACCCGCACCTATGCCACCAAAATCGAATAGTGCATCAAAAAATATTACGACGCCCTTATCGGCAAGCAGGAAGCCTGCTGTGATCAGCAGCACGCAAGCGATCAAAATTCTGTACATCGGGCTGCACGCCATATCGCGCGGAAAAGCGGCTGGGCAAAATTGAGGAACCATATATGGTGATGACAGCAGTGCCGAGTGATCCTGCGAAAACCGTCCTCGTCCGCGATTGCAATCGCGATTGGGAAAACACTGCAAAACCCCAGAACAAGCAAAGCTGTAACGATTTTACCGTCACAGATTCGAACGTAATGCTGACAGCCATTGCGTTGGTAGCGGAGGAGGGACTCGACCCCCGACACATGGATAAACAATCCATCGTTCAAAAACAGGTGTGGCTCAAACTCAAATCGCGCAACAGCGACCTCTATCAAGTCGAAGACTGCTGGCGCTATGTGAACGGCCTAAATATCATCCGCTGATCGATATTCTTCCACATCGATTTCTCCAGCCATACGGCCGACGGCAACCGCCACCGTGGCGTCGCCTGTAACGTTGGTCATGGTCCGCATCATGTCCAGCAGATGATTAATCCCTGCAACGAAAGCTATTGTTTCTAGCGGCACGCCAATTGACGAAAGCACAAGACTCATCATTACAAGCCCTGATCCTGGTACGCCTGCCGCGCCGATCGCGCCAAGGGTCGATGTGAGCGCGATTAATACATAGGAAATCCAGGTAAGCTCGATACCATAAGCTTGCGCGCCAAACAGCGCGATCACACCCAAGTACATCGCGGTGCCATTCATGTTTATGGTGGCCCCCAATGCCACGGTAAAACTGGCTATGGAGTTTGACACCCCAAGGTTCCGTTCCACGCAACGCAGCGTCACCGGTAATGCCGCATTGGATGAAGCGGTGGAAAAGGCTATTGCCTGTGCATCAATAATGCCGCGATAGAAATCCACCACGGAAAGCCGAGCAACGAAACGGATGATTAGCGGATAAACGATCACTAGAATGACGCCGCAGCCAAGATAATTTAGCATCACCAGCTTGCCCAGTGGCAGTAGCGCTTCAAAGCCAAATGTGCCGGCAACCCAGGCGATCAGCGCAAAGACACCGAACGGCGTCAGTTCCATCACGATCATCGTCATTTTCTGCATGACCGCAGAACCGGCATCCATCGCTCTTGCGAGAGGAGCGCCCTCGCTGCCAGTCGCAAGGATGGAAATGCCAAAAAGCACTGCAAAGACAATGACCGGAAGGATACTGCCTTGCGCCATTGCCATGACCGGATTGTCGGGCACGAGATTGACGATCATATCGATGACCGACTGATCAGGCGGAACGGGAATTTCGCTGCCCTCAGGCAGGCTGATGATCAAGCCTGCACCGGGCTGGACCAGCTGCGCCAGGGTCATGCCCAGCGTGACGGAGATGGCGGCGGTGAACAGAAACAGTCCGATCGCTTTTCCGCCCACCGAGCCCAGCTTGCCGATATCGCCGATCGCGGTGATACCCGATACAAGCGAGAAGAAAATCAGAGGAACGACCAGCATCTTGATTGACCGGATGAAAAGATCCCCGATCCACTTGATCGACTGGGCATTATCGCCCAGCAAAACACCTGCAAAAACGCCCAGAATCAAAGCCAGAACGACGCGCTTCCACAGAGCGGTGGTGAACCAATATTTTATCATATCGAACTTTGGTCTCCGTAAAGTTGATCCAGCGTAGCAGTAGTCAAATTTGAGACCAGAGCCTTTTCCATGGCTCGCTATAACCAAAAGCTATATTGAGGCGAGATAAATTGATATCGGCGGGGTTTGGCGGAAAAGCCGGTGCGCAGATAGCCGTATACACATACGCGGGCATCGCCTAGCAATAGGTCAGGATAACCGAATTATGAGACCAACCATGGCCGCCAGTCGTTGCCAATCCCTTCCCATTCGCTTCAGGATTCTTTCATCGCCCCTTCACTGTCATAGGTAAAAACATGCGTCTGCGTCACATCGAGATATTTCACGCCGTTTATCTGCACGGCACCGTCAGCGCCGCTGCACGCGCGCTCAATGTCTCCCAGCCAGCTGTCACAAAAACGCTCAAGCATGCTGAGCAGCTGTTGGGATTTCCCCTGTTCGACAGACAAGCCGGTCGGCTGGTTCCCACCGATGACGCCCACACGCTTTTTATCGAAGTGGCTGATGTCCAGCAACGAGTCTCCTCTCTCCGCCAGGTAACCCGAAACCTTCGCAATGGTAGCGGATCTCTCCGCGTTTCTGTTTTGCCCTCGCTGGCACTCGACATTCTGCCGCGGGCAGTCAGCCTGTTTTCGAAAAAATATCCTGATGTTTATTTCGATCTCCAGACATTGCATCACGAGGAAATCGCCCGGTCGCTATACGAACGGGAGGCTGATATCGTCATCGCCTATCAGGCCCCGCCGGGACTGCCGGTCATTTCCAGCTGGCTCGGCGAAGGCGAACTCGGCCTGTTGTATCGGCGACAAGATCTGCCCGATTTGCCAGAGAGAGTTTCCCTGCAGGACGTCTGCAATGAAAGGTTCATCAGCCTCGCGGAAAGCGGCCCGATCGGTGATCTGCTTCGGCGCGAATTGGGCAGAAGCGGTGTCGAGCTCAACGAAATTCTGTCTGCCCGCACATTTTATATCGGCTCCGCACTCGTTCGAAAAGGCATCGGGGTGGCGGTTCTCGACAACTTCACCGCTCAGGCGACAGTTGATGACGACCTGGTGTTCAGTCCGTTACAACCGACGCTGGCTTTCGATGTGTTTGCCATAACATTGGAGAGCAGACCGTTTTCTCACGTGGCGCAGGAATTTCTCAGCATATTCCGCACCTGCATCGACGAAGCATGAATTTGCAGGAGTGGCACAAGCCACCCCTGCA
>JAGPVK010000203.1 GCA_018067055.1 Sphingomonadales bacterium
TATATTCGTCGCCGGCCATATATTCATTGTCGGCGAGATGGCGGTCGAGCACGTCGAGCTGGCGTTTGACCTCCATCGCGAAGCGGTCGATGCAATATTCGATCTTCACCGGCGCATAGGCATAGAAATGGCCAAAGCCGCCGCCGAGATAGGGCGCGCTGCCCATTTGCCAGAACAGCCAGTTGAGCGCTTCGGTGCGCTTGTTGTGATCGCTGGGGAGGAATTCACCGAATTTTTCGGCGAGATAGAGCAGCATCGAGCCGGATTCGAACAGACGGGTCGGCTTGTCGGTGCTGTGGTCCATCAATGCCGGGATCTTGCTGTTCGGATTGATGTCGACAAAGCCGCTGCCGAATTGATCGCCTTCGCCGATATTGATGAAATAGGCGTCATATTCCGCTCCCTTGTGACCGAGCGCCAGCAGCTCCTCGAGCATCACCGTGACCTTCACGCCATTGGGCGTCGCCATCGAATAGAGCTGCAGCGGATGCTTGCCGACCGGCAGTTCCACTTCCTTGGTAGGGCCTGCAATCGGTCGGTTGATATTGGCAAAGCGACCGCCATTGGCCTTGTCCCATTTCCAGACTGTCGGGGGCGTGTAATCGGGCAGATTGTCGGTCATGGGAGGGTTCCTTTGTTGCTCTGGGCGACTGGTAGCATTTGCAACCGCAGCGATCACGCAAGTTTTTCTGCGTCCGCGCAAAGCGTATTTATGAGCATGGCCTAATTTCTGGGCGGGATGCTGTGGACCATGGTCAGGAAATTCAACGTCGTTCCGGCGCGCCGATGTTCCGACAAGGCCTGATAATCCGGGTCGTGATACCAGGCGGTTGCCGCTTCCTGACTGGGGAATTTGAGCAAGACCACCCGGCCTTCCGGCGGCGTCGCGCCTTCAAAGGTGACACTGCTGTCGTCAAAGGTGATGAACTCCCCGCCATGCTTTTTCAGAATCGGGAAAAAACCCTTTTCATATTCGCGATATTGCGCCGCGTCCTGCACGGTGAAATTGGCGACAACATGGACGGGAAGATCAGACATTCAATCGGCTCCTAGTTCATTTCCGCGAAGGTCTTGTCCTTGTCGACCCGCACATCCTGCGGCAGACCCAGAACCCGTTCGGCGATGATATTTTTCAGGATTTCGTCGGTACCGCCCGCGATGCGCAGTCCTGGCGCCCACATGAAGCTTTCCTGGAAAATCGCTTCCGATGGCGCTTCATCCTTGTCGAGGATGATGCCGAAATGATCCTGCATCTCGATCGCGCTGTTGCAAATGTCCTGCAGGTGATTGGCGTTGATGATCTTGCCGATGGCATTTTCCGGCCCCGGCGTTTCGCCGCGAGACAGAGCGGTCTGGGTGCGGAATTTGGTCAGCTTGTAGCCCTGCGCCGCGACATACCAGTCGGCCAGCTTCGCCCGGAACGCCTGGTTCGACATGGTGCCAGCCGAGCGGGCATAATCCATGATTTCCTTCCAGTCCGGCCCGGGTGAACCGCCCACCGCCAGCCGCTCGTTCATCAAGGTGACGAGCGCGACTTTCCAGCCCATTCCGGGCTCGCCGAGCCGGTCGGCGTCGGGGATGCGGACGTCGGTGAAATAGACTTCGTTAAACTCGCTGCCACCCGATGCCTGATGGATTGGCCTCACATCGACGCCCTTTTGCTTCATGTCGACGATGAACATGGTCAGGCCCTTGTGCTTGGGCACATTGGGGTCGGTGCGAACCAGAAGGATGCCATAGTCGGAATAATGCGCACCGGAAGTCCACACTTTCTGGCCATTTATGACCCATTCGTCACCATCCTTGACCGCTTTTGTCTTGAGACCGGCAACATCTGACCCGGCGGCCGGTTCGGAGAACAGCTGGCACCAGACTTCTTCGCCCATCAGCGCTTTCTCGACATAGCGTTTCTTGTGCTCGTCCGACCCGAAAGCAATCACGGTCGGGACACACATGCCCAGGCCGATGGCAAAAGGACCAGTCGGCGCATCAAATTTCGCTTCTTCCTGTCCCCAGATCACCTGCTGCATCACGGTGCCGCCGCGACCACCCATTTCCTTGGGCCAGGTGATCTGCGCAAAGCCGCCCTCGGCCTTGATCTTCTGCCAGGCCTTGGCGCGGGCGAGAAAATCTTCCCGGCCACCGGAGCGCAACGCGCCTGGCGTCTTGGCCTTCAGATGCTGCGACAGGAAAGCATGCGCCTCGGCGCGAAATTCTGCTTCTTCGGGTGTATCGTTGAAATCCATGCTCAATTCCCCTTAATTGTTTTTCGCTTCGAGCGCGCTGACCAGTTTCTCTTTCCAGACCGCCGGGCTGCCCGCCTGAACGGCGAGCAATTTGGCGCGGCGGTAGAAGAGATGGCAGTCGACCTCCCAGGTAAAGCCCATGCCACCGTGGGTCTGGATATTTTCCTTCGAAGCATACCAGAAGGCCTCGGATGCCGCGACCCGCGCCGCTGCTGCCGCTTCTGGCAGTTCCGACGCATTGCTCGACAGCGCCCAGGCACCATAATAAGCGTTCGAGCGTGCAACCTCGTTTTTGACATACATGTCGGCAAGCTTGTGCTTGATCGCCTGATTGCCACCGATCGCACGGCCAAAAGCCACGCGTTCCTTGGCATAGGCGTTGGCCATTTCCAGACAGCGCGAGGCACCGCCCAATTGTTCAAAGGCGATCAGCACCGCCGCCCGGTCGTTGATCTGGTCGAGCAATGGCATGCCGTTGCCCACTTCGCCGAGCAGGTCTGCGGAAGCGCCGTCAAAGCTGATCACCGCATGGCTGCGGGTTGGCTCCAGCGTCTTGATCGGCTTCCGTGATACACCGCTCTGGCTGAGATCGACGATGACGAGGCTCGCGCCGCTGCCGTCTTTTGCCAGCACAATCGCATGAGTCGCGATATCGCCATCGGTGACCGGGATTTTCTTGCCGGAAATCGTGCCGTCCTTCAGCCGCGTTGCGATCGTGCCAGCGGCAATCTCGCCGGGTCCCTCGCTGACCGCGATGCAGCCGATCACGCTGCCATCGGCAACTTTCGGCAGCAAGGCCAGTTTCTGTTCTTCGCTGCCCGCCAGTTTCAGCGCCTCGGCAAAGAAATAGGCGGAGGAGCCGAACGGCACCGGTGCCAGCGTCCGGCCCAGTTCCTCGGCAATCACGCAAAGTTCGAGCATGCCGAGGCCAAGCCCGCCATATTCTTCCGGAATCGCCGCGCCGAGCCAGCCCATTTCGACAATCTGCTTCCAGACGCCTTCGTTGTGGCTCTTGCTGTCGTCGTCGAGCACTTCGCGCACATGCGCCATCGTGCATTGGGCCTCCAGAAACTTGCGCGCTTCATCGCGGAGAAATTTCTGGTCGTCAGAGAAATCAAAATTCATCGAGCGGTTCCTGTCCTGCTATTTTGCTTATTCGTCATTCGCCGGCATGCCGAGGGCGCCGCGGATTTCGTCATTGTCCGCGCCCAGCGTTGGCGGGTCGGCGTAGAAATTGGCGGGGCTGGCGGAATAGAGAACGGGATGCTTGATCGTGCGATATTTCCCCATTTTTTTGCCTTCCCGTTCCTCCCAGAAACCGACCTGCTTGAGATGCGGATCTTCCAGCACATCTGCCATCCTGTTGTAGCGCATCGCCGGAATATTATGTTCGTCGAGCAACGCCAGCCACTCTTCCGAGGTTTTGGTCGAGGCAATTTCCTCGATCAGGCCGTAGAGCTCCGTGATATTTTTCGTGCGTTCCTGATAGGTCGCGAAGCGCGGGTCCTCAAACACGCCGGTCTTGCCGCCAAGTTCGAAGAATTTTTCCCATTGCGCATCATTATAGGGAACCAGCCCGATAAAGCCGTCCTTGGTCGGATAGGGCTTGCGATTCGCATTGATCGAGCGGGTATAGGCGAGCTTGCCATTGCCGGGGATGAAGGTTTCACCCCAGAGATTCTCGACCATGTTGAACCAGGTGAAGGCTTCGAACATCGGCACCTGGACAAATTGCCCCTCGCCGGTTTTTTCCTTGTGATACAAGGCGGCGAGCGTCGCATTGACCGCAAACAGGCCGATGGTCTTGTCCGCCACCAGTGACGGCACATAAAGCGGCCGACCGCTGTCGCCGCGCATTTCGAACAGCGAGGCGAAGCCGGAAGCGCCCTGGATCAGATCGTCATAGGCCTGTCGGTGGGAATATTCCCCGCCCTGGCCAAAGCCGGCGCAATGGACATAGACAATGTCCGGATTGATCGCCTTGACGCTTTCATAGTCCAGGCCGAGCCGTTCCATGCCGGCCAGCCGGACATTATGGAAAAACACGTCGGCATGTTTGAGCAGTTCGAGGATGACCGCCTTGTCGCCTTCGTCCTTGCCGTTGAGCGTGATCGATTTCTTGTTGCGGTTGAGCGAGGCAAAAATCGGCCCGAGATCACCGGTCGGGCTGTCACCGGCATGGCGCATCATGTCGCCGGCAAATTTTCCTTCGCCATTCTCGATCTTGATCACGTCCGCGCCCATGTCGGCGAAATTGAGTGTGGCAAAGGGTCCCAGTACGACAGTCGACATATCGACGATCTTCAACCCCTTCAGTGGACCTGTCGGTTCCGTATCCCATTTCAGCTCTGGCCATCCGCTCATTCAAAAGTCCTCAAATTATTAGGTGCATTGATCACCCTGTCTGTTATCATGTTTAATCGATTGATGAACTGTTTATTTTGAGGGAATTACCATTGGCTTTGGCAGACAAGAAGGCGCCGGTTCTGATCGGCGTTGGCGAAACAAGTGGCCGGAAACTGAAGCAATCGGAGGGGCTGGAATGGCCCTCGACCGTCGATCTGGCATCGGCGGCGATCAAGCAGGCGCTGGCAGACAGCGGCGCGGCGGAGAAGCTGGCCGCGTCGATTGATTGCCTGCTCTCGATCCGCCTGTTTCACGATAGCGGCCTGCCGCATGACTTTGGTTCGCCGGAGAATCACCCGGAAGCAGTGGCCACGGCTTCCGGCCTGAATCCGGCAACCCTGCTCTATGGTGATGTCGGTGGCCAGAGCCCGCAGAAGCATCTCAACAAGCTCGCCTGTCAGGTTCATGCGGGCGAGTATAAGGCGGTGGTCCTCTCCAGCGCCGAGAATATGGGCACGGTCAAGCGCGCGCGGCGGAGCGGTCACGAACTGGACTGGAGCCAGCCGGCGACCCGCGCAATGACCGATCTGCGCACCGATGAAGACAAGATGCTCACCGCTTATGAATGGCGGCAAGGCATTATCAATATGCCAATGGCTTATGGTATTGTTGAAAATGCCCGGCGGGCGCGGCTTGGAATGGATCGCGGCAGCTATGCGCGCAGCATGGCCGAGCTGTGGGAAGCTTTTGCCGGCGTGTCACTGACTCGCGAGCATGCGCAATTTGCGCGGCAATGGACGGCGGCAGAATTGCTGTCCGACGACCATGGCAATTACCGGCTCAACGATCCCTATCGCCGCTGGATGGTGGCGCAGGATGCGGTCGAACTGGGCGCGGCGGTAATCCTGACCACCGCTGGCCATGCTGCCGAACTGGGTATCGCCGAAGACAGGATGATCTATCTGCACAGCGGTGCCGACGCGAGCGTGCCGTTGATGAGCCTGCAGGATGACCTGTCGGTTTCGCCGGCGATGCAGGTCGCCTTTCCCAAGGCGCTGGAACTGGCGGAAGTGGAAGCGGCGGATCTCGGTCCGATTGATATTTACAGCTGTTTCCCGGTCGCGGTGTCGCTGGCGATGGACGCGCTCGGGTCGCCGGACCGGTCGCTGGCTTCCTATACGCTGACTGGCGGGCTGAGCTTTTTCGGTGGCCCCGGCAACAGCTACAGCGCCCACGGCATGGTCGCGCTGGTCGAGGCGCTGCGCAAGGATGGCAGCAAGCCGGGGATGATCTCTGCCAATGGCGGGGTGATCAACAAGGAATCGGTCGGCATCTACGCCGCGCAGCCGGTCGCCGGCGGCTGGTCGCCTGACCGGATCGCTGCGCCCGTCCGCATCCCCAAGCCGGACCATGTCAAGGAAGAGCATTATTTCAACGGCAAGGCGGTGATCAAAAGCTATGCCATGCCTTATGGCAAGGCGAGCCGGGGTGCGGCGAGTGTCTGGCTGGAAGACGAGCAGGGCCTGCCCGCGATCGGGATATTGCCGGACG